>JAHLWE010000542.1 GCA_019058135.1 Promethearchaeota archaeon
AGATTGGCCCAAAAGCCATAATATGTGAAAAAGGAGAACCATTAATGAGTTCAGGTGCTCTGGCTGCAGAAATTTTTTTTGATTTACAATTTCCAATAGTAGATCAAATTGATTTTTCTGAATTGGAAAAAATTGAAAATGATACAATAATTAGAGTTAATGGCAATGATGGAATAATTGAAATTTTCTGAATTTTTAACATCCTCTTTTATTTAAAGCAATAAATGCAAGTATCTTTTGATATTAATTGATCCCATACAGATAATTAAATTAAATATTAGTGAATATTTTTGAGGAAAATATTCTATCCAAAATTACGAGAATTCTATGCATAAAAATTTATATATTTCATTTAGAGAATTTTAATATAGATCTCAACAATAGTTTTAATGGTTTTTTTAGAACCTTTATATTTTATTATTACTAATTCGATTTCTGAGAGTAGTTCTACAATTTCAGGAAGACTCATTTCCTTATATTCGCGCTGAACCTTTCGGTTTAGAAGTGTCATGAGAAAAAGCCCCAGAACACAACTGAATGAATGCCCTTGAACGCTCTCGTCCGTATAATAATTATCTATCTCATGAAAAATAATAGAATCATAACCCATATAATCGATGCAATACATACAATCCCCATAAAATACCAAGCAGCCTTACCAGATTTTCTCTCAAATTCTGCTTTTCTTTGAAGGGGCGTCAATCTCACGCATTCAGGGCACATGCCATTAAAATTCGAATATTGTGTCTCTGAAATCTCAATTCCACATTTTTTACAATATACCATTATAATCAATTTCATATTATTTTTATTTTTAATATCTTATTCAATTGTATAAAAAATATAAATTATTTGTATTATAGAAACTTCAAATGCACATGTTATTACAAATTGATTATCTTTAGATATTGAAAAAAATACAATGTTTTCGTTCCCAAAGGAAGAGATCAATATTGCTTTTTCCTGTCCAGTTTTGATATCTAACTCTATTATTGAATTATCTTTAGAATTCTTTTCTTTGGAAAAGAACCATAGGATTTAAAGTCCTCTTCAAAAAAACAATCAAAATAATTTTTGATTGCCTTTTCTTATTCAAATTACGAGAATTCTATGCATAAAAGTTTATATATTCCGAGAACAGAATTTTAATTTAATAACCATTAAAGGTGAATTTTATGGAAAAATCTAAAAATGAATTAGAGCCTTCTCAAGAATTTCATATGTCAAAAAGAAAAATCATCATAAATCTATTAAAATTAATTCCTAAAATGAGAAGAATTAGAAAAAAAGCTGAGAAGCTCTTATTAGAGATTCAAAAACCAATGTTAAAAGTTCAAGCACCAACTTTGGAAATTATTCAAAATGATTTAGAAAAAATCTGCAGCGTCCCGCATAGAAGAATAGGAACAAAAGAAGCACATGAAATTGAAAATTTTTTAGAGAGTAAATTTATTGAATTAGGACTTGAAAATGTAAAGAAAGAACCGGTAAATGTTATAAATTGGGGTGCTAAAAATTGGAGATTAAGTATATCAAATAAAAATAAAACGATAGAAATCCCATGTTTTTATGTTTTGAATACAGAATTTACTGATAAAGATGGATTAACAGCTCCTATTGTTTATGTAGGAACGGGAAGGGATAAAGATTTTAAAAGGATTGACGTTAAAGATAAAATTATAGTTGCAGATATCGAATTTCCAACACTTCCTCTTGGTAAATAATTAAGTTTAGCAAAACCATATTATGTTGCTGATCCTACTAACTCAATAGATAAGACCACTAAAATGGTTTTAACATTTGCTTTATTGAATTTCCCACCACAAGCATTAGGGGGAAAGCCAAGGGAAGATTCTGTAAATTGGCGTGCAGTAAGAAGAGGTGCTTTAGGTTTAATACTTATTTTAAGAGATTATCCATCAAATGTTAATAGTCATTGGGGTCCATATGATGGTTCTATGAAACCCGTTCCTGCTTTATATGTAGGAAAATATGATGGAATAAAAGTTAGGGAATTAGCCAAATTAAATAATTCTCAAGCAACAATAATTCTTGAGGGGCATAAGGAACCAAGCATAGCGTATAATATTTGGGGTATATTGCCTGGTCAATCTGAAGATACGATAATGGTTTCCAGCCATTATGATTCTGCATTTAAGGGTTGGTGGAGGATTTGGTGACAATAATTCAATCATTTTCGGTTAAATTGTACGGGATGAGATCTCATAGAAACTCGTTAATGATGGTTAGAGCATTATAAAATGGGGAACAATAAATATATTATTTTAAAAAAATTGACACACTTGATATGTTTAAATAGATAAATAGGAATATTATAACAATTGACTGTTTAATAAATAGAAAAGTAAAGATCTAATTAACACACATGTTTATCACACGAAAGTTTTCGCTCCGCCCAGAGATGAACAATGTAAAATATAGATTGGAAACAATTAAAGGAATCAGAAATCAATTTCTCAAGTTTCGGGACATAGAAAACGAGTTTATTGAATTTGGCGTTCAAGAATTAAGGAAAGATCCATCCTTGAGAGACCAATTTAAGAGCGAATCGACTGTTGCCTATAAGGGAAATTTCTACGATTATTTCAACTTTAACCTTTACAATCCTAAGACATATAAAAACATAGAGTTCAAGGAAAGGGTGAAAAGATGTGCTGCGTTTTACCCGTATTACGCACTTAGAAATTGGCTTATAAAGAATGAGAATTTAAAAGTAATAATCGATGATCTGATTCAAGTGTTTTCAAACCAAAAATACAGGAAACACGCACTTATCTCTTTTATAGGTAAAGGGATGCTCAGCAAAAAATATTTGAAGGTAATGAATTCGCATTTAAGAAGGGATATATTCGGGGGCGTACAATTGTTTTCTAACGAATATCTTAAAAATCATGTAGGGCATATTAGGAACTTACTCGTGTCAAATCGCGCTTTAGACGGCGTCTTACGGCAAAATATTCAAAAAATTGTGAGAAATTCTCGAATGTTGGAATATTTTTCTAAAAATATCTTGCATGGATTTAAAAAAAAAGAAAGGAAAAAAGAGGTACTAATTGCTCCTAACGATTTGACAGAATATTTTACCGGCATATATATCCGAATTATCAAGAGCAGGACGACTAAATTAGCAAGATATAAACTCCATTCCCCCAGGAAATTTTCGAAAGCAAGCTCGTTTCTAAGAGATCTCGTTAATTCTTATAAATTTAAAACCATCGAAGAGTTCCGATGTGAGAGAGATGAGGATATAATTGATAATTTACGGGAGCGCCTTGAGAAATCATCATACATTTACAACAGGCAATTTCTTTTAGAAAAAATTAAGGAATTGTTAAAAGAATATCTGAAAAAATTAGGACAGCCGAATCGCAACCTTACAGAATCGATGTTTAAACCGGCGTTTTCAAGAGTACAAATTAAGAGCCTTGACCAAGCAGGATTTGAGGCATATTTTTTCCGGAAGCTCAAACAAAAGATAAAAGAAACAATTAAAAATTTGTTTTTATCAAAAGATATTGCATTAGAGACGATTAATGCACTTACACAGATAAGAGATAATATTTATAATATTGTTTCCATTCCGAAGATGAAAAAACTCACTATTCCCATCGTATCTTATGAGCAAATTTACAAATTTTACAATAGCGATTTATCATCTCACCTAAAATTAATTAAAGGAATGCCTGCAGATAAATTGCTTATTTCACCACCAAAATATAGTACTAAAAGTAAAAGAGTGGTGGAAAGAGAGAAAAGGTTTTTAAATCTAAATAATATGTATGATAAAGTTCCGCCCACGCTTAAATTGGAAGGTCGCAAAATAATATTATGCCAGCCTTTTTATTCGATAAAAGGAGGTAACGATCATTCACAATCAGATGAGAAGAATAGAAAGATTGTGATGGGAATCGATCTCGGCTTAAAGCATTTTGCTGTCATCAGCGTGTGGGATGAATCTATTAATAAAGAAATTGCGCGGTATTTTTTAAATCAGAGGGCGCTTTTCGATATGACGTTTGATAGTAGGGGTGGTAGATTTATATTCTGGA
>JAHLWE010000543.1 GCA_019058135.1 Promethearchaeota archaeon
AATCCATAAAACCATACGATCCCATATCCAGTTCCCACAAGTGTGATAAATAACCATTCAAACCATTTCAAATCTCTCGAAGGTGGACTGAATAATAATGCTCCCATAAACATACTCATTAATATCATTAGTGGGCCGGCTAGAGCCATATGCCCAAAAATTTCATCCCAAAAATAAATTGCATAATAGAGATCTGCGTAAAAAGGGTCTGAAAGAATTTTTGTAATATCAAAGGCTCGTCTATTTAAATCATTGACGACTTTATGAATAGCATTTCCTAAGCACATCATGCAAACCGTAATAAAAAATATAACTTCTAAGGCAGTTATCCATTTCGTGGACAATTTTTCTTTTAACGTGTTTTTTTCATTAAGGAAAATGCTCTTAAAAACTTTCCATGTGATAGCAGAAAAAACAGGCCCCATCAAGAATATTTCTATTAAATCTTGCGCTGGAATGACAAATGATACTTCCTGATCAAGTTCTGAAATCCAATAACTAATTGTAATTGAAAAATAATCTCCGAGTAATGTAATCATATAACACATTGCATATCCCATGAAAAACCATAAAAAAAGCTGAAACTCTTTTTTAGAGTTTGCATTAATGTGATTAATTGACATTATTTATTTCTCTTATTAATCTATTTTGCAATTATGTTCATTACAAATAGTTTTGAAATTTTGTTATTAGATTTTGATATATGAATCAATTTATTTTAATTACATATAAATGCTAAAATATAAAATTTAGATCATTTTTTTTAAATAATTGTTTATTTAGAAGTGGATTAGTTTTTCGCTAATCTCCCATACTTTTTTTTGAATAGATTCATCGTATGTCATCTTATGCGATTTTACAGGTATACATTTTTTAAAGTATTTTCCCGAAAATCCATCAACTTCAGGCGACGACGCGAGATATACAGATGTTTCGGCTGCTTCTTCCGGACTTTTAGAAAATAAATTCATAATTTTTTTAATAATCCAAGAGATATTTGTCGTTGTCATTTTCGTTCTGGCATGACCAGGGTGGAGGGCATTAACAGTTACTCCTGTTCCACCTAACCTGCGTGCTAGTTCGTATGTAAATAGAACAATTGCGAATTTTGCCGAACCATAAGCTTTTTGGGAAGAATATTTTTTTTCAAACATTAAATCATCCAAATTTATTTTAAAGTAACGGTGGATATCCGATGATACATTGATTATTCGTGATGGGGCACTTTTTTTAATAATATCAAGTAAGAGTTTTGTTAATAGAAAGTGAGAAAGATAATCAACCACAAATGTGCTCTCATATCCATCTTCGGTTAATATTCTTTTACTATTAAATACACCGGCGTTGTTTATCAAAATATGTAACTTGTCGTATTTTTTCTTAAATTCATCAGCTAAGTTTTTGACTGATTCTAAAGATGCGAGGTCTGCAATTATGAGGTCAATATTATTATTCCCCGATTCTTTTTTTACCTGATTTTGTGCATTTTTCCCTCGTTCTTTATTTCGACAAACCATGACAATATGGATTCCCATTTTTGCTAATTGAATAGCAGTTGCTTTACCGATCCCAGAATTAGCACCGGTAATCATACAAGTTTTTCCTTCCAATTGATAATTGTTCTCGCTCATCCTCATCAACCTACAATTCTATCTTTGATTTATTCTACTTTTGAATTTGATATTAATTAATCTTCATCTATTTCTAAGAAATATTTTATAATATATAATGCACCATCTTTTTCTAATGGGAAATTGTTTGAGCCGCATTTTGGGCTCATTATGCAACCAGGACAACCTTTATAGGAAGTACATTTACAATTCTTAATTAAACCGTATGCAGTGCCGAGTAATTTTCGAATAATTTGGTATAAACTTTCAGTGATTCCAATTCCGCCTTTATAGCCATCGTAAACGTAAATAACAGGTTGATTATGGTATGTATCCACATCAATGGAGACTCCACCGAGGTCCCATCGATCTATCAATGCAAATAATGGAGAAATTGCAATTATTGCATGTTCTAGGGCATGAATTGAGCCTCCCAAATTATAATTAAGAGAGTCTAATTCAGCCTCAAGATGTTCGGGTATCAAAAACCAAAATGCTTTAGTTTCGAATTCTATGGTTGGGAGATCTAAATCGTAATAATTTAATATTTCTTGAGTAAGTGTTTCGACTTCCCTGTATGCATAATAATCATGCTTAACTTTAACATCTCCATAATAAATATGGATTCTTTTGTCTATTTTCTCATCGCTTACTTTAATTTGTGATATTTCGGTATGTTTTAATGATTCCGTGTAAAAATTCAAATCTGTTTTTCTAATATAGACTTTTTTCTGTTCAAAGTCAATTTCTTCTACTAAATAACTCTCCGCTTCAAATAAATATACTGCACCGGTGTGTAAATCTCTAAAGATATAGCTCTCATCTTCGGATGTTAAAATTTCTTCTTTTTTATCTCTGGATTTTAGAATAATTTTGTAATTATTCTCTGATAAATCGTCAAGGTTATATCTTCCATTTGGAAAGAATCCACCTGTCCAAAAATATTTTTGACCTCTTTTATTTAGAAGTCCTTGATTTACCAGATCACTCAAAATTTCAATAAAATATTGTTTATCTTCAATTCCAAATGATAAGTTTTCATTTTCAGATAGTGGAATTTCGTTTGCTGCACAACTAAGTTGATTTCTAAGAAGATATTTATTTGTTAATGTAATTAGAAGTTTCTCGTTAGGGGCTCCAAATAATTTTCCGGGATGATGAACATAAAAGAGATCGAGAGGATTTGGCATTGCTACGTAAGTTGCAAAAGATATATTCTCTCCTCTGCCTGCTCTTCCAATTTGTTGGCGGAAGCTCGAAATTGTGCCAGGAAATCCAGAAATTATGGTAGCATCGAGGGTTCCTATATCCATTCCTAATTCAAGTGCATTAGTTGAGCTCACTCCCAGAATTGTATTCTCTCTCAGACCTTTTTCAATTTCTCGTCTTGTTTCTTTTCTTATTCCTGCCCTATAGCTTCGCACTTTATTTTCAATTGAAGGCATTTCCAATTTAAGAGCGTTCTTAGCCCAGATGGCATGCAATTCACTCATTTTGCGCGAAGTTGTGAAAGTTAAAGTTTGAATTCCTTTCTTTAGATGTGCCAAGTAAATATTTTTAGTCTCTTGATGGGCTGATCTATA
>JAHLWE010000544.1 GCA_019058135.1 Promethearchaeota archaeon
ATTTACTTTCATACATAAATATTACCACTTTTCTCTTATAAACTTTAAGATAGACTTCCATTGGAAATAAAATAAGAAAAATAATTTATCAAATCTAAAAATTGGAATCAAATGTAAATAGAAGGAAGTTCAGTTCAATAGAATTTAGAGTTTAACTTCCTTTGAAACTGTTTTATATAAAACAATTAAAAATTCTACAGAGATATATTTTCATATTTCTAGAATAACGCTTTTAATTTTTTCAAAATGATTCATTTAATAATGAAAACAAACATAGTTTTTATTATCGATTAGAGTTTAAAGTCAAGAAGGATATTGAGAGCAAATAAATTTCAAGGAAGCATTTTAAATTATTTCGGGGAAGATAATAATATTGTTTCACTTCGAAATTTTAAAAGAAGGCAAAATAAGAAAAATAAGAAAATTGTCGCCGTTCCTCACCCTTTTATTAAATGGGCAGGTGGAAAAAAACAATTATTAGGGCAAATTGATAAATACCTTCTAAAAAATTTTAATAAATATTTAGAACCATTTGTTGGAGGAGGAGCATTGTTTTTTTACTTACTACCAAATAAAGCAATCCTAATTGATAATAATAAAGAATTAATAAATTGTTATAGAGTAATTCAGAATAAAATTGGAGAATTAATTAATTCTTTAAAAAAACATAAAAACAAAAAAGATTACTTTTATAAAATCCGAAGTATTGACAGAATCCCAGAAGATTTTAAAAAGCTCACAGATGTAGAGAGGGCTTCTCGAACTATTTTTTTAAATAGATGTTGTTTTAATGGGTTATATAGAGTCAATAGTAAAGGAGAATTTAATGTTCCCTTTGGTAAATATGAAAATCCTAAATTTTGTGATGAAGAAAATTTATTAGCTGTAAATACGATACTAAAAGATATTCAGATTATTAATGGAGATTTTAAGGAATGTTTAGAATTAGCTGAAAAGGATGATTTTATCTATTTTGACCCTCCATATCAACCAATTTCGACTACTGCTAATTTTACTAGTTATACCAAAGAGAATTTTAATAAAGAAGATCAAGTGAGATTGTTTAAAGTTTATGAAGAGTTAGATAATCGTGGATGTAAAGTTATGTTAAGTAATTCCTATAATGAATTTATTTTAGATTTGTATAAAAAATATGATTTAAAAACAGTTTATGCAAAAAGAGCTATAAATTCAGATGCTTCGGGTAGAGGACAAATTAAAGAGGTTTTAATTATAAACTATTAAGATTAGTAGAATCTTTTCAAATTTTAACTTAATCTTCATGCATTTTCAATTAGTTTAATCCACTTATGATTTAGGATTAGAGTCATTTCATTATTAAGCTTATTTGAATTTGAGTAAAAATTATAAAGATTTACAATCTGGTCCAATATATTTTTAAATTTAAAAGGGACTAATTGTCTGAAATTATTTGATTTTATTTTGCGATAAGGAAATATTTCAATTATATCAGGAAAGATATTTTTATTTTTCAAAATTTTTAAAATCTCCTTGCAATAAATATTATCTTTCTGAATAATTTCGGAAAAATATAGATAATAGACCAAACAATCTATTAATTTCCTAAAGAACTCAACAATACTATTAAGAGATTCCTCTTGAATACAGTTGCATTGTTGATCTTGAATAATTTCATATTTTAATTGATGTAGAAAGTGAAGTAATTTTCCTAGTTTTGAGAAAATTTGGGGAATGTTTGAAGGAAGGGGAATTCTCTTTAAGAAACTTCCATTAAAGCGTAGGTATCCAGAAGCCATATGTAAGGAGCTGAAAAGTGATTTAAAAATATAATCTACACATTTAGAGTTCAGAATAACTGAGAGAGAAAATAGCTTTTCTACCGAGAGATCTTCTCCTAAAAGCATATAAGCCCCTGTTATATTAATAAAATAACCAAGATCGCAAAATACTGTCATGTCTTTTGCAATTTCTTTAAAAATCAATTTAGGTTTCTGAAGATCACTCCAAAATCTATTAAAATTTTTATCATAAGGAAAAAATGACATAAATAAACGTCTATTGGCAATTTTTATTTCTTTATTAAATTTAATATGGAATTTTCCAATATTGCTCGTCCCGATCAATATGAGATCTTCTTCATTATGTCTCTTCTTTACAATAAAGTCCAGATATTTTGCCCAATTCGTAAAAGTGAATGGTCTATAGATGAATTTTGAATTTATATAGATTTCTTCAAGTGGTTTAAAATTAGATATAAGGTAATTTATAATATTAAAATCACCAACAATCGGAATTACTAAGGATGGAATTTGATTAATGTTGGATTGCACTATTTTTTTACTTAGAAATTTTTTAAATAGAAAATCTTCGATGATTTCAAATTTTTGAGCATTTTTAATTGAAATCATATGTTCAGAATTCAATAAATTTTTTGATTTTAGGAAAGAAATAATTATTGGATAGATTGAGGCATTTTTAAAGATTTTTAATGAAGAAATATCTATTATTTCAAGAATTTTTGTTTGATTTATAAGTAGATTTCTAATTTTTAGACCATAATCAGCTGAAAGAAATTTATTTGTTATAATGAAAGAGCAATATCCTTTATTTTTCAATAATTGATATGCTTGTTCTATAAATAAAATAGAAATATCATATAATTTATAAGCAGATTCATATTTTTGCTTTAGAATTTGTTTGTTAAAGGAGTATTTCATTTTTTTATTTTCAATATATGGAGGATTTCCTAATATAATATCGAATTTTTTAAAATCAACGATTTTATCTTCAATTAAAAAATTACCGAGAATTATATTATTTTTTAATAAATCACGTTTTTGGGTTGATTTTCTATTATAAACCCAGTTTATTAGACGTAATTGACATAATTCAATGGCTTGTGTGTCTAAATCTACGCCAAATAAATTGTGTTTAATAATTGATTTTTTTATGTTAAATTGATCTTCAGCGGGATTTAAGATCTTAAATAGTTGAAAGAGGATAGTAGCCATTGATATTAAAAATCGGCCAGTTCCACAAGCGGGATCGAGTATTCTAATTGAGTTAATTAAATCGTTTAATACTTTTTTTAAATTATTATTATCTTTTAATAATGATTTTAGTGATGAAAAATTTGGTTCTTTTATAAGATCGAGATATTTAGAGATTTCCTGTTGTTTTAATATAGCGTTTATATGATATTGAATGCTTTTTAAACAAATATATCTGCATATTGTTTCCGGAGTATAAACAGTTCCTTTAAGTTTCCCACTCTTTTTATTATTAGAAAGTTGGTTTTCAAAATCTTCGATTTTTTTTTGAATTTCATCGAAGTTTTCAAATATTGTTTTTTTCATCTAAAATTTATTGATTTTTTTAGAAAATAAATCTTTTTTAATAATTTCAACTATAAGATAATTAAATTAAAAAGGTTCAAAATGATATAAAACAAGAACTTGTTATGGTGGAAATTCCTAACCAAGAAACTGCAAAAAAGATAATGGAAGATCTAAATGAAAATGAAAGTTATAGGAAAACTGCAAAAGATTGGTAAGGAGCTATTACAATAGAGTTTTTATCTGATGGAATTAAATTAAAAAAAAATTATTATTTATGGCTTGATTTATGGCACGGAAAAGTTAGAGGTGTGGAGTTCATTGGGGGACCATCCGAAAACCCTTTTGAATGTTATATTTCGGCAAATGAGACTGATTGGAGA
>JAHLWE010000545.1 GCA_019058135.1 Promethearchaeota archaeon
ATTTATTGAAGCCGATATCGATCTTGTTATGGTTCATGAGCAACTTGGTGGACGCATCCATAAGGAATATGAAAAACTCGAGCTCGATAAAGTATGGGATCCAGATAAAATATTCTTTATTCTTGACCATTGGGTTCCAGCACCTTCAATAGAAGCAGCTAAAATGCACCAAGATTGTCGAAAATTTGCCAAAAAATATAAATTTAAACATGATATTGGTATGGATAAGGGAATATGCCATCAAGTTTTACCAGAATTAGGTTTCGCAAAACCGGGAATGTTAATTGTTGGTTCTGATAGCCATACAACAACATATGGAGCTTTCAATTGTTTCTCGACCGGTATTGGTGCAACCGACGTGTCGGTGGTGTTTGCAACAGGAAAATTGTGGTTTATGGTACCTGAAACACAAAAGTTCTCCCTTAAAGGACAATTAAGAGAAAAAGTAATGTCTAAAGATTTAATCTTGCAAATAATTAGAGATCTTTCAATCGGTGGTGCAGAATATAAATCTATGGAGTTTCATGGAGATGGGGTTAAATCTCTCTCTATTGATTCTCGAATGACAGTTTCCAACATGGTAGTAGAAGCAGGAGCGAAGAGTGGAATATTCATATCGGATAATGAATTAGTTGAATGGTTAAAAGGAAGGTCAATTTCTAACTATAAACTTACAATGCCTGATGATAATGCAGTCTATGTTGAAGAATTTAATTATGATTTATCCCAAATAGTGCCTGTTGTAGCAAAACCACCAAGTCCTGATAATGTAGTGCCTGTATCAGAATTACCGGAAATTAAAATTGATCAAGCTTTCTTGGGAAGTTGCACAAATGGAAGGCTAGAAGATCTGCGTCAAGCAGCCCAAATTTTAAAAAATAAAAAAATTCATCCAGAGGTTAGATTAATTGTTATTCCAGCTTCAAAAGAAATTTATTTAAAAGCCATAAGGGAAGGATTAATTGAAATCTTCCTTAATTCAGGAGCAATAATTGGGAATCCAACTTGTGGACCTTGTATTGGAGGTCATTTAGGTGTATTGGGTCCAAGTGAGATTTGTATAAGTACTACGAATAGAAATTTTATTGGGAGAATGGGTGATATTACATCGCAAATATATTTAGCCTCACCAACAACCACTGTTGCTTCCGCATTAAAGGGAAAAATTGTTGATCCAAGAGAGGTGTAACACAATATTATGAAGGAGATTAAAGGCAGAGTTTTTTTATTCGGCGATAATATAAATACTGATGATATCATACCTCATCGATATTTAACTTTAAGGGATAATGGTGAAATTGCAAAACACGTTTTGGAGAATGTAAGACCAGATTTTGTTCAAAACGTGAGAAAAGGCGATATTATTGTTGCAGGTAAAAATTTTGGGTCGGGAAGTTCTAGAGAAGAAGCAGTTAATGTTTTAAAAGTTTTAGGAATTGAAACTGTAATAGCAGAATCATTTGCTCGAATCTACTTTCGAAATCTAATTAATCTTGGTGTCCCTGCACTAAAAATTAATGATGTAAAAAAGAAATTCTCTGAGGGAGATATTTTAAAAATTTCTTTAAAGAATGAAGAAATTGTAAATGAAACAAAAAAGATCAAAATTCAGATGTGTAAAATTCCTAAATTTTTAGTAGAGATATTAGAAGTAGGTGGAATATTAAATAAGATAAAATAAAATTAATAAATGATAATAGAAATAAACTTAATGATTATACCTTTTTGCTCTCTTTGAAAAGCTCGAATACATCAAGCTCATAGTCCACAGTATCTTCGGGTAATTCCCTTGGTTCGCCTAATAATTTAGCAAATAAGTAGATTTTAGCGGTTCTTTCTAACATTTTTAAAACATCCAATGCTCCTTCTATATGGCTTCCACAACAGAGATTTCCATGATTAGCTAAAATAACAGCATTTGTATCGCCTAAAGCTTTAAGTGCATACTCGGCAATTTCTTCGGAACCAACTTCACCATATTCTGCCACTTTTACTTCTCCCCCAATATATGGAACAAATTCTTCAATTACGGGTGGTAGATTAAGATTTAAGAGACTTAGTACCGTTGAGTAAACTCCATGAGAATGGATAATCGCTCCTACATCAGGTCGTTTTTTATAAATAGTTAAGTGCATTATTTTTTCAACCGATGGATTTTTATCACCAATTAGAACATTTCCATCAAAATCTAAAACTAAGATATCTTTTGACTTGATAAATTCATATTTTACATTACTTGGAGTTATAACAATTTTTTCTTCATCAGGAATTCTAATAGATAAATTTCCTGAGGAGCCAGAAACAAAACCTTCTTTTAATAATTGTAATCCAACATCTGCTAATTTTTTTCGTAATTCATAATATGGAACATTAGAGTCTTCTGTTTTTTCTTTAAGAATATTTCCCATTTTTTCTAAAACTTCGGGGTTTGCTATATTCTTAGGTGGTTCATTATCTAATATTGATAGCACATCATCAATAATCATTTTTGAATGTCTTTTTATAACACTAATTGTATTTCCACCATAATGAGGTAGCACTATTACATTTTCAAATTTTAAAAATTCATTATCTTCATCTATTGGTTCTAAAGGGAAAACGTCAAGAGCAGCTCCAGCAATTTTTTTATCCATTAAAGCTTTCTTTAAAGCTCTATAATCTAAAACGTTTCCTTTTGCTGTATTAATCAAGTAAGCACTGGACATCATTAATGAAATCATTTTTTCATTGATTAAATTATTAGTTGCTTCTATTGGGGGAAGATGTAAAGTTATAAAATCTGAACTACGCATTAATTCTTTTAATTCTACAAGAATTCCAAATTCTTTCACTTTCTCTTTATCAACAAAAGGATCAGCGATTAAAAAATTCACCCCAAAAGGAATCAGTCTCTGTACAACTAATTTTCCTATATTGCCAAATCCAACAACTCCAATATTCTTACCTTTAAGCTCAATTCCTTCAAATTTTTTATAATCCCTAACCCAATCTTCTAAATCATTTATTTCAAAATCCTCTGAATGTAAATATTTATCAACTTTAGTTAGATTTCTTGCGAGTGCTAAAATTAAACAAAGAGTCAGATCGGCTACTGAGTCAGAATTCCTTTTTGGTGTATAAATAACAGGTATCCTTTTTTCGGATGCCGTTTTAAAATCTATATTATTTGGATCGTTTCTACAGGAGGCTATTATCTTAAGCGAAGATTCTTCAATTACTCTTTTCTTTACATTATCGCCCTCGCTAATGAGAATATCTATTCCTTTTAATTTTTCAATTAGTTCATCTTCATCAAAATATAGTATACCTAATTCTTTCCAAGGTTCATATATAACTTCTATTCTTTCTTTTAATCTATTTAATTCAGATTCAGTAATTTCTGCAGTAATTAATGCTTTCAAGAGATACACCCTTTTTTTTAAAATAATAATTTCCGTAATTTTATCAAATTCCTTATTTTTCCTGCAATTACTTTAATTTTTCCTGAGGAATATGCACCAACAGCCCCAATTTCTCCATTAAACAAATCTATCATTACTTGTTCCGACTCAAAATGAATTTTCACAAGAGCATTATCATCTCCTACATTATCTTTTATTTCAATTCCTTGATCTTTATTAACTATAATCATTGCTTTATGATTATTGTCTAAAAATGTAAGTTCGATCGGCTTATCGTAATTAGCAAGTTTTTTTCTGATTTTTTCTTCGGAATTATAACGATCTATTATCATTTTAAATCCTTCTTGGATTGTACTAATTTCAGTCACTTTTTTTTTCATCTTATTTTTGAATTGATCAATTATTTTTAATCGTCTTATAGAATTAAATTAAGATTATTAAATTTTTTAAAATTTATTTTTAAAAGGATTTTATAGTTTTTAATGAATAATCTACACAAATTTTAGTTGTTTTTTAATACGACTCCAACGATGATAAATCTTTTCATATTTCAATGCGATATCTTCATCAGGACTAATCTTAGTTAATTTAACAAGTTTATTTATTGCATTTCTATAATTCTGATAATATTCTAATCCAATTAAAACATTGATTGCTTCACCTGAAAATGCAGATTCTTTGATATTAGGCAGGAATAATTCTTTATTTAAAATATTTGAGAGAATTTGATTAAAACTTTTTGAGTTTGCCAAGCCTCCACTGAAAAATATCTCTTCATGATTACTTTCAAAATTTAATATTTGGATTAAATTTTCTAAAATCCCAAAACCTATATTTTCAAATATCGCTCTTAAAAAATTTTTTCTATCTGAAAGAATTTCTGAAATTGAACCTGGAGTTGGTAATATAAAAACTCCTGGTTTAATATTAGTTTGACTATTTATATCCATTCTTTCTGGACCAAGAAAAGCAAGTGTAGAATTTGCACCTGGGTCGGTTTCTAATAAATATTTTTCAGTAATAGAGTCCAAATCATTGGATAACCCACTTAGAAATGAATCTTTATACCAATCATAAATTTTTCCGGTCATTCCAGTATTACTTTCAATTAACCATTTATCTTTAATGGCATGTAGTGTAGTCCACATATTTAAATTTGGGTCTAAGCGGGGTGAATTAACCACAAGATATAAAGGAGCTGTTGTGCCTATAGTAATTCCAATTTGATTATCTTCAATACATGCAGTTCCTATTAAACTCGCTTGAGTATCAGCTCCAGTTTTAACAACAGGAATGGTTTTGGGTAAATTAAATTTCTTGGCTATATCTGCCTTTAAATCTCCAACAATGTCTGAAACTTGAATAATTTCTGGGAAAAGATCTCTATTAAAATCAAATGTATCAATAATTTTATCAGACCATTTACTTTTCGATACATCAAATATGAGAGATTCAGCTGCAGAAGTTGGATCAGTACAAAAGATATCAGTTAACTTATAGACAATCCAATCATCAAATAATAAAACTTTGCCAATTTTTTCAAATAAATCTTCTCTTTCTTCTTGGAACCATAGGAGTCTAGCAAGTGGAAATATTAATGGAGGATTATGTCCAGTGATATTAAAAAGTTCTTCCTCTTCAAACTCATCATCTATTAAATATTGCGAATCAATTCCACGTATATCACAATTTGGACCAGCATATATTACTTCACCCTCATCAGAAAGAAAAACACACGCTTGTCTTTGAGTGCATGAAGTAATTCCTAAAATATTCATTGGATTAATTTTAGATTTTCTAATCACATTCTTAATACAACTCATCAAGATGTTCCAGATCTCATCTGTATTGTAACTTTTTGCGAAACCTTCAATATCATCATTTTTAAAAAAGAAGTTTTTTTCAGCAATTGCTATGATATCACAATTTTCACTTACAATTGCTACTTTTATTTTTTGAGAAGATACATCAATACATAAAATTCCATCTTCTTTGGACATAGATAAACCTCATATAACTAAATCTTAATTATCAGTAAAAAATACTTTATAAAGTATAATAAACTTTTTCTTTACATTTTTTTTTATTGAAATTCTCTATATAGAAAAAGCGGAAAAAAAAAAAACAAAATAGTAAAAATAAAAGCACAAATGAGAAATTTTCTCAAGTTCTTATTTTTTTAATTTTTTTCTTCATAAATAGTACTCTTGTATGTATTTCTCTAATTTTTCTAATGCTTCAGGCATATTTTTTCTACCAAACCCAATTCTGAAATGCTTACCTCCAAAATTAAAATTTGTGCTAGGCATCAATAAAACGCCTTTTTTATTTAATAAATCAGTATAAAATTTTTCAATATCTTCATTAAATTTTATCCGAGGGAAACCAATTACGCCTGCTTGTGGTTTTACCCATGCAAAGAGATGATTATAATCGTTAAGGAATTTATCTAATAACTTAAGATTATTTTCTATGAGATTTAAATTTCTTTTTATAACATATTCTTTATTCTTTAAAACTAATATCGAAAAAAATTCGCTTGGCGCACTATTGCATATTGATGTATAATGCTTAAAAGAAATAACTTTTTTAATTAAGGATTTATCCTTAGTTGCAATCCAACCTATTCTTAATCCTGGAAGTGCAAATGTTTTAGACATATCTCCAAGAGAAATTCCTTTATTATATATATCACACATCGCTGGAAGCCTATCTTTATCATCATATTCCAAAAATCTATATACTTCATCAGAGAAAATGTAAAAGTCATGTTTCTTCGCAATATCAATAATCATATTAAACTTCTCTTTGGATATTAAATAGCCGGTGGGATTATTTGGACAATTTATTACAATCGCTTTAGTATTATTTTTAATACTATTTTTTAAGAAATCAATATCAAGTTCCCAATTATTTTGCTCAATCATTTCCCATTTAGTAACTTCACAACCTATTGAGATTGCAACTTCAAAAAGCGATTGATAAGCGGGATACTGAACTATAATGTGATCCCCTTTATAAAGAAAAACATTCATAAAAATAAATATACCCTCTTCTGCTCCTAAAAGAACAATTACATCATCTGGATCTATGTTTTCATATAAATTGGATATCTCTTTTCTAAGAAGGGGGTTACCTTGTGTTTCTGTATAACCTAATGACAATCCTTTTAATTCTTCTTCTGAATTCTCATCTAATTCTAATAATTCCCCCACGCTAAATGATCCACAATCCGAGCAACATAATAAATAAGGAGCAGTGAATTCATGTTTTGTAAAAAATTGTTCTAACTTGAAATCCTTAATTCTCATAATATTAGTTATGGAAATCTAAATTAATAAACTATCAACAATCTTCTTAAAATATTAGATAGAAGTGGAATTTCAAATAAAATTAAAAAAAGCAAGTAAATTAATCGAATTTATTTTTAATTAAATTTATCAGGTATTTTAGGCAAGCAAATTATATCTTTTATTTTTCGAAAATTCTTATCGAATGTGTAGATTCGATTTATTCCCTTTTCTTTCATTAATAAATAAGCAGAAATATCATTTGAATCCATTTCAAATTTTGGTATTTTATCTATTGAATTGATGTAAATCATTTTAGATACCTCTAATATTTCAATAGAATTATTTGAGATCAAACCCCATAAAAATGAATATAATTGCTCCCATAACATAGAATATTTAAGGAGATTAACAATTTCTGACAATTGAATTAAGGAAATGCAAAATTCTTCTTTACCATCATTGAGCATTTGAATGATTTTTTTTGCTTCTGCTTTCATCCATATAATTTTTTGAGATAGTTTCTGCTTTTTTGCTTTAAAATAAGCATAAATAAAAATATTCGCGTCTAAATAAATCATTTTTCATCTCTCCTCCATTTCTCTTCACTGATTTTTTTCTCAAATTCGTTCCAATCTGCAAGATCTTCAATAAATTCTACACCTAAATCTAATTTATCAAAAAATTTTGTTAAATCTCCTTTTTTTTTTGGTATTATCTTTAAAAAATCCCCTTCCTTAATTATTATCACCTCATTTTCCTCTCCAAGCACTTTTTCCCTCCAATCCCGTGGTAATACAATCCTACCTTGCGAATCAACCTTTTTGATTTCTGTTTTTTGTTTCATTTTTCTTTATATTCTTATATTATCTCTAAAAAATTTATTTATTAGTTTCCAGAAATTAAAAAGCATACCTAATATATAAAATCTTGGAGAAATTTAAAAAAACCCCAAAAATCTTAATTCTTTAAAATCGCCGAAATGACAGTATTATTAAAAAAAGGAAATTTAGTTAATATTTACAACAAGGCTTCTATTTCTTTTTGAATATCTTCAATTCTTCTTTTAGCTTTTAATAAAATCTTGCTTTTACCATACTTTTTGAACCATTTATTGAATCTCTGTTGAATTGTAACCTCTTTATGACCCGTAAAGTGCTTATCGGCTAAACATACAATTTTTTCTTCTAGTGTTTGAGGTAAATAGTCTTTTCTTGGTAACCCCACACTTTCCGCATCTTCTGCATCAAGCCCACCAAGAATGTGTCTCTCACAAATTAACGCTAACTCTTTTGGATACCCCATATTCCTTAAAATTTTACCACCAATAAGAGAATGCTTAAATCCGTGTGTTTTTGAACGCCCAATATCATGTATTAGAGCTCCAATTTCTATTAAATTTTTATTGATTTCAGCTCTCTTGATCTTATTTGCAATTTCTAAAGCCTTTTCTGCAACTGCAATTGAATGTTTTCTAACATGAGCCGGAACTCTGACTTCTTTCAGTAATTCTAAAACATGTTCTCTTGAAGGAATTATATATTCTTCTTGGTTCATTTCCTAAGTTTAAGCCATTGATTTTGAATGTAAAATTGATAAATTTCCAGAAAATTTTTATTAACAGTAATTATTGTAATAATATTATTTTATCCATAATAATCTTTTCAATTCCTTGAAGTAATGTTCATATGCGAAAAAAACCTATATTGAACCAATTTGCGCCTCATGCACGTTTGAAATCGCATGTAAAACACTCAATCTTTCTCTGGAACAAACAAATCTTAATAAAGAAAAAAAGAAAGAAATTAAATTTAGAGCAATAAAACAAATTCTCAAAATTCTAGGAGAAGAATTTTCTGAATATAGCTATCCCTTTAGATTATCAGCAAAAGTGTATGAATCCATAAAAAATATTACCCGCATAATAGAGCCTTATAAAAATATAAAAGAACTTAGCAATAAAACGATTCTAAACCTTGAAGACTTCTTTTGGAAGGAAATAAATAAAGGTAATACTTTCAAAGAAAAATTGTATTTCGCAATTCTTGGCTCGATAACCGGGAATTTAATCGACTTTGGCACTGCCGGCCATCAAATTAACCTAGAACCAGAAAATATTAAACAAAAATTTCATCAAATCAAAACTCATGGATTAAAAATCAATCAAATTGATAAACTAATCGAAAAACTCCAAAAATACAAAAAAGTATGCTATATACTTGATAATGCCGGTGAAATTGTATTCGATAAAATGGTAATGAGAATACTAAAAGAAAGTGGCATTAAATCCACCGCAATCGTAAAAGGAGGATCAATTACAAACGATGCCACATTAGATGACGCAAATATGGTTAAATTAGAAGAATTTGCAGAAAAGATTATCACTACAGGCTCAAATTCTTATGGCATTGACCCAGAATTAGTGGAACAAAAATTTTTTCAATGGCTTATTAACGAACCATTAATTATTGCTAAAGGACAAGCAAATCTAGAAACGCTCATGTCATTATTTGAAAAAATTAAATTAAAAAATGTTTTTTTAATCCTCCGAGTTAAATGTGATGTATGTGCTCGCTTAATTGAAAATGTAAATAAAGGAGATAACGTCTTGGAATACATACATTAAATATACTCTTAATGGCGTTCATGAATATCCAGCTCCTACTCGAGTTCTAAGAAATGCAGCTATTAAATCACCATTAAGATTCTTGAGCAAATTATTTGTGAGATCTGTACTAGCTGGATTCATTGCTAATATAACAGGGAGTGTTGCTGCAGGTTATATTGCTTATTTCAGTGACCATTTAGATGAAGCCAATTCCAACCATTTCGGCTTTTATTCCAATTACTGGAGGTGGCAGTTTTAGAATTCCAGGTTATGAACCACTGATTATATCCTTAATTGGGCTTACCGGAATATCACTGATTTTATTGCGAATAAAGAAGAAAAAGAAATTAAAAATATCTTAGAAATCTTGTAAAAATTATTTTTTTTTTTTTTCTTCATTTCATTTTTTTCTAATCAGAAATGTTATTTTTAGAGTAATTCTTCATATGGACCGGAGGCAAAACCGAATGTGAAACCTCCAATTAATGAACCTAGAGTTCCGCCTAAAATAATCCCGAATATAATGATTAAATCTTCACCAGAAAATATACTTAGCAAATCTACCCCAGATAAAATGCCAAAAAGAATCCATATAAGAAAATCGATCACAAAAACTAACAATGCAGCTGCAATTCCTCTTTTAGTTCCCTTAGTGATACAGGCTGCAATTCCTCCCGTAAAAATCCATGCAAGCATATTACCGTTAAATAATCCAATTATTACTCCTACAAAATCAGAGGGCATATGGGAAAAGAAACCAATTAAATTTAAATCTAATGAAAATGCCTTTCCAATCCATCTATACAGCCCTGTGCTCGGGGAAGTTTGCAAAGTTGTAATCATATCGCTGAAATCTATCCAATTGTAAAAACTCCAAGCCAAAAAAAAACTAATAAATATTCCTATGATAATTCCAATAGGTAATCTTCCAATTCTTACCATTTTTTTCTCCTTTTTCTTACAATTTGAAAATTTAATTTTTTTTGTACTATTATTTATTTTAAATATAACTTAAGAACTTAAATTTTAATCTTTTTTTGTAGAAATCAAAAATTATTAAAGTTATATTTTATTAGAGTTTAATATTAAACTTATAAAAGATACTGTGTCAGAGATTTTATGTCTGAGAAAAAAGACGATGTATTAATAGAAGATTTCGATGAGGATTTTAAGGAAGATTTTGAAGAAATTGAGGAAGAAGAGGTTGAAGAAGAATTTATTATCCCTGTAGAAGAAAAGCCGGAGGAGGAAGAAATTGAAGAGATGGATGAGGAGATTAAACAGATGTTTTTAAGCAGTGGAATTCATATTGGGACGAAAATCCTAAGTGGCAAGTTGCGAAAGATTCATCTCGAAAACTATGGCTCGTCGAATGACTTCATCTATCGTCAGACCAATTATGGGCTCTACGTTCTCAACATTCGCCGAACTGAAGAAAGACTTCGCATTGCTGCTAAATGGGTTGCGAAATTTCTAATAGAAGGGAAAGCTAAAAGCGAAGTATCTAAGATTATAATATCTTCTGTAAGGAGGTATGGGAAAGAGCCTATAAGAAAATTTGCGGAAGTATTAGGTCCGAATGTAATTGAAAAGGATGTGAGATTTGTTCCCGGTTCGTTGACTAACCCAAATATGGAGGCTTACATTAAAAACGTTTCATTAGTAATAATCGTTGATCCACATGCAGATAAACAAGCACTGAAAGAAGCAAAAATAGCACGAATTCCAGTTTTATCGCTTATTGATACGGATGATGATCTTACTGGAGTAGATTTAGCAATTCCAGCAAATAATCGGGGTAAGAAGGCTCTTGGGTTAGTGTTCTTTTTATTGGCTCGAGAAATACTCAAAATAATAGGTCAAATAAGAACCGATAAGGAATTTCCATATACTAGAGCGGATTTTGAGTCAAAAATAGTTCCTAAAATGCGCGATTAAAATAATTTAGATAAATAATATTATTTGTAAATTAATTTGAAAAAAAAAAAAATTAGTTTTTCTGGGAAAGGTGGAGTTGGAAAATCTACTCTTTCAATTTTTTTTTTAAAATATCTCATTAATAATTATCCCGACTTTGAGATATTAGTCATTGATGCCGATCCCGATTCAAACATAGCCGATCTTTTAGGAATGGAGGTTCCTTTTAAAGATACGGTGGGTGGAATTACTACCGAGCTAAAGCATCAAATGGCAAACAGGTCTTTACCTCCAGGTATGTCTAAAAATCAAATGTTAGAAGCGGAAATCTACGATTCACTAATAGAAGAGGACAATTTTGATTTATTGATAATGGGTAGGAGCGAGGGGGAGGGATGTTATTGTTATATCAACTCAATTTTAAAGACAATTCTTGATGACATTTCGAAAAATTATTCGATCACAATTTTGGATATGCCGGCTGGACTTGAGCATTTTGCAAGAAAAACTGATAAAGATGTGGATGATTTGGTCATTGTAACTGACCCCAGTAAGATGGGTTTTCATACAATGAATAGAATTATCGAAATCTCTGATGAATTAACGTTAGAGTTTAAGAATATCTGGGTTATTGGAAACAGATTTTCAGACGAACTTAAATCACTTTTAGAGGGAGAGGTCAAAAATTTTCTCAAAAAAAATGTAAAACTATTAGGTTTTATCCCCGAAGATGAAGAAATTAGTGATTTTAATTTTATAGGAACATCAATCTTGGAATTACCAGAAAATAATAACGCTTATTTAGAATTTTCTAGTATTATATCTCAAATTTTAAAATAAATAAATCGTTTAGATTTTATTATGACTGAAGAATCTATTCTTAATGAAATTGAGTCCAATAAAGAGGAATATATTAATTTTTTACAGCGATTAATTCAAATTAATACATATAATCCTCCAGGAAACGAAGAGGATTTGGCTGTTGAGATTGAAAAATATTTGAAAGAAGTTGATATTGAGTGTGAGATTTTTCCTTTTGGAGATAATCGGGCTAATTTAATTGCCTCATTAAACGATAATTTTGATGGCCCAAATCTTCTTTATAATGGGCATATGGACACGGTCCCTCCTTCCTCCTTGGATGATTGGAAATATGATCCTCTTTCTGGTTTCATTAAAAGAAACAAGATAATGTATGGGCGTGGAACTACGGATATGAAGTCAGGATTAGCAGGAATGATCATTGCTTTAAAAATACTCAAAAAATTAAATATAAATCTATCGGGCAATTTAATTTTAAATGCAGTTGCAGATGAGGAAGTCGGAGGTAAATTAGGAACTAAATGGTGCTTAGATATTAAAATAAAATCGATCAGATGTGATTTTGGAATTGTTGGGGAATCAACAGGTTATAGTCCCTTACCAAAAGCGATCATTGTAGGGGAAAAAGGTATTTTACAAGTAAAAGTAGTCACAAATGGCGTTGCGTGTCATAGTTCGATATCTTTTCAGGGGAAAAATGCAATTTATATGATGTCAGAGATAATTCAAAATTTAGATAAGATCAAAATTCCTGAAGTTGCTCCTCCGATGCCAGAAAGTAAATTATTAAAACTCTTAAGTTCGGCTTTCCCAAATGAAGAGATTTTTAATAGAATTTATAATGAACAACCACAATTGGAAAGTATCGTGAAATCACTTTTACAATCAACAAAAAGCATGAATATAATAAAAGGGGGGGTAAAAGAAAATGTTGTTCCAGATTATTGTGAATCAATTATAGATTTTAGGTTGTTACCAGGTCAAAAACCAGAAGTGATTATTAATGCATTAAAAAAATTGATTACAGATATTGGATATAAAACTAAAGATAGTCCTAAAGGAGATCCAAACGAAGTTTTTGTTTATTTAGAAATTTTTAGTATAGCAGAACCTTCATATTGGAAAGATTGGGAGGATTCTCAAGAAATAAAAGACTTTTTTAATTTAGTAGAGAAAATCTATGGAAAAAAACCAATATACTTTTTATTTCCAGGAACAACAGATGCTCAATATTATCGTAATAGCAATTTTTGTCAAAAAGTAATAAATTTTGGTCCTGGAAATGCTGCAACAATGCACGCTATAAATGAAAATTTGGAGATTCAAGATTTTATTAATGCTATTAAAGTTTATACTCTATGGGCTTATAATTTCCTAAAATAAAAAGTATATTAGTAATTTATTTTGCATTTCAGAGTATTTTCCGAATATAAATTAATTTGAATTTATGTAATTTAGAATTTCTTTTCTTTTTTTAAGAGATTTTTTTGCAGCATTTTTAACCATAATTTCCATTTGTTCGTAGTCTTCCGGAGTTTTTTCTCCGATCTGCTTTTTTATTTTAGTGTAAGCAGATTCTCTAAATCTTGGAAGAATTGTTGCAGACTTTTTATCTGCAAATATAAATTTCACTTCATTTGAATCATCAACAAGACCAATCTCAGAACATTTAATGTCAATATCCTTTAAGTCATTGATTATATTTTCGCTTATCTTTTCATCACAATATATCAGAAGTGAATCTAACGATATACCTAAATAATCTACTCCCGTTTTATTTAGAAGATCTAAGACTCTGGGATTCACTAATTCTTTTACTTTTTTCTCTTGAATAAATACCCCGCATTTTGCTTCATAATTAATCTCATATAGATCTCCTCTCAAACCTCCATTAGTCACATCACACATGCAATGGATCTTATCTGTGTAATCAGAAGACAACAATTTCTCACACGCTTTTAAGAATTTAATATTCAGAGTTTCCTTAACAACCTCATGATTACCTGAGTAAATCGCAGTAGTTGTGATCGTTCCACCTCCAGCTCCCTCAGTCATTAATATTTTATTGCCGGGAATTATATTTCGTCTAGCTAAAATTCTTTTACACACACCTACTGCAGCTATTCCCCCCACAAGCCGATCTCCAATTACCATATCACCCCCAATTCTTAAAGTAGACCCTGCAGTTATAGGAACATTAGTTAATTCGGAAATTGTCGAGATACCAGCCATAAAATCAAAAAGTTTTCCAACATCAGCATCATCACCCAAATGAACATCTACCATAATTGAAATTGGTTTTGCTCCCTTTACATATAGGTCTCGAAGTGCAGCCCTCGTTACGCTTCACATAAACGTGTTACGTGAAATTACGTGAAAACCGCACAGAAATGGAAAATCACTTAAGCGACTATGAATCCCTTCCATTTTAGAAACAATGATTAAATCATCTTTTGTTTCAAATCCTTTAATATCAGATAATCTCACAGCACCGGCATCATCTAAAGAACTAGGTGATAAATACGCTTTTTTCTCGGTTTCAGATAACTTTGCAATGAGTTTATGCACAAAAAAATCACCTGCTCCTCTACAACCCACTCCTTGTTTTCCGATAGTCACGTTTGCCATATTAATATCTAATAAATATCTCATAAAAGGATCTGAAATGGACTTTATATCACTATTTTTACATTCCTCATAGATTGCTTCAGCAAGCGAGATTGCGGACTCTTTCTCAATGTCTTTAAAATCCATATATTCATTAACAAGGCGTATAATTATCTGTTCCTTATTGAAACCTTTCTCCATTAACCTTCTTGTCAAACCTTCTAAATCACTCATTTTTCTTTCACAATTTTAATAAACTTAAAAATTAATGATATGCTAGAATATTTGATAGTAGTTATTTATTTTTGTCAATTGCCTCGGTGAAGTTATAATCAAAATCACTATAAAAACCCCGTGTAGGGTACACTTCTCTTTAATTGATGAGAATGGGTATACTGGC
>JAHLWE010000546.1 GCA_019058135.1 Promethearchaeota archaeon
TCGTTCCATTAATTTAAAAAACCAAGGTCTTAATGTAGGAATACTTGGTTTTGGAGTTGGACCCATCGGCTCCCATTCTTCATAATCACTGGAAACTATTTTGCCAACAGTGAACTCAAAACCCTTAATTTTTCCAAGTGGACCTTTATATTCATCTATTTTTATTCTTGCGCCTTTTTCCGTCAATATTTTTCACAAATTTATTAATAGTTAATATTTATCTTGAATTAATAAAGAAAAAAAGAAATCGATATTAAATTTTGACTTTTATAATTAAAATAACATTTTTAAGAGGTCATTATATTTTATAACTTTCTCGTTAAATATAAATAGAACAATACGACAGAAAAATTGAATTAATTTGAGATTAAAATTAATCCTTTTATTATTTTTTTAAATGATGAAAGGAAATGATTGAATGAAAAAATAATATAACTAAAATGATTTTTAAAATCTTTTATTCTTGTTCAAATTCAAATGTAAATGAACACATATCAGCTCCTTTCAGAATACAATTAATTTCTCTGCCTTCACAATCTATTCCGATCTCTTCTATAAGACCCGTGAAAATTCCATTATAGAGAATGCAAATATTTTTTGCCATAATATTATCAATATAATCTTTTGAGAGAGGATTTCCAACATCGATAGTTATATTTCCCTTTCCATAATTTAAGACAAGGATTCCATATCCTAAACTTTGCAATTTTTCAAGTATAGAATTGATTATTTTCATTTTATCTCGAATTTTTAGTGATGCAATATTACTAGTCTTAATAAACTCTTTAGCTATGGATTTGCCATTGGACTTACCAACCCAGATTAGGATATCCTCAGATTCTGAGCCAGCCAATTCTCCGAACTCAATTAATTCTTCTGGTCTAATCATTAGAAGAGGTAAATTTGTATCTTTTAAATAAATATGAGATTTTTCTTCATCTAAGACAACATTTTCTACTTTTTTTACCCGTTTAAACAAACTTCCGCGCCTCTGTTTTAATAGAAATTTCTTTTAATTATTTTTTTTTTGTTTATTATTATAGTGTTTATTATTATTTTATTCTTCCTAAATTATAATTCAGTTTTTTAATTAAATTTAATTTTTTGAATTATATAAGATTTTAATAAAATAAATAAAGGCAACCCAAGATAAATTTTAGACATCTGGTAAAATTGTGGATGCTTTCTCACTTAACCAATCTAAAGATTTTTTAATATTAATATTATCTGCTACACTAATAGTCATAATATCCCAAGTTCGATTAGTAATTTCATTTAAATTAAAATGTGAGATTAATTCCTTTTCTGATGTTAGAGCAAAAGGCAAATCAATTTTGTTAGCCAAAATTAGAAGTGGGACACCCTCAAGCTGGTATCGAACTAAAATATTCCATAATTCTTTTTTAGATTCTTCAAATCTTACTTCATCGGCTGCATCTACCATATATATTAACATATTAGAATCTTGCATTCCTAAAAGCCACTTAGATCTTAGTCTTACTTGACCAGGAACATCCCAAAAAATAAAATTGTAATCATTATGCGTATAATGATCAATATTGAACTGTCTAGTTGGTTCATAATAATTTTTATCATATTCTCCCGTAGTTATTCTTCGTACATATGAAGTTTTGCCAGCTTCATCAAGCCCAAAAATAAAAACTTTTAATATCGATCCATGATCTCTAAATGCTAAAAATGGAGAATATCCTAAAATTTCATCATAATATCGTCTTATATCTATAAAGATTGAGATTAATAGTGTTTCTAATTGGAAATAATTAATAATAATTTTTTGCTTTTCAGGTAAAAAATATTTGTTAATTTGTTCTTCAAAAACATCTTTTAAATCATAGGGATTATCATCTTTATCCAATACTAAACCGATAATTGCATCGGGAGAAATTAAACAGCTATAAACATTAATTCCTTCAGTAATTAATGGAGAATACAAAACTGGAGTTCTATTTTTTCCTACTTCAAGACCGGATACTTTTTCTCTAAAATTCAATATTATATCTGAGATAGACTTGTTTTTAACAATATCAGATAATTTTTTTGGATAACTTATTATTTTCATATTTGAAAAATTATCTTGGGTTAGATCAACATTTAATACACCAATATTTCCGTTGTTTATAAAGAATATGTCTTTTAGCATAGCACCACAGTTTTGAATATTGTATTTCTAAACCTGAAAATTTTTTCTTTTGTAAATTAAAAATAATTCAAAGTATTAATTATTTAAAAATTGGATGATTAAAAAAATTTTTTAAAAAACCGTAAAATTTAATTATATCATTCTGAACCATTTTTATCTTCATTTTGAATTTGCTCGATTTTTTCAATATCATCAGAACTATCTTTTTCTTGCTCTTCTTTAGGTACTGGCACTCCAACCTTCCAGTTGCAAATAGGGCACTCAGACCAACCTTCTCTGAGTGTATAACCACACTTTTTACATACTGGTAAACCAGTATCCTTCCATTCAGGTATATTTAGGGTTCCCTGACGAGATTTTGTTAGCTTTTCAAGTTCTTCTTCAGACCATTCAGGTAAATTAACTCCTAAATCAGTACGAGATTTTGTCATATCTAATAATTGCTCTTCAGTCCATAGTTCCATGTTTGGTGGAAGTCCAGTTCCAAGCCCACGCTCAGCTGCATCTTTTACAAGTTCTTCTTGAGTCCAAACCTCTAATCTCTGTCCGCCTGGTCCAATAGCCTGTCCTGCTTGAGTTGGAGGTGTTGGGCTAGTACTCATTTCTGAAGGTTTTTTTGTAGAGGGTGCTTCATAACATAGGGCAGAGAAGCGTAATAATGCTTCAAAGCAAGTAGCATATGCGGTGGGCGATTTACTTTCATCTTGAACAACAACAATTGTTGACTTATCTTGTATGTTTGGTACTGCTATAGCGCAAATTGACACAGATGAGCTGGTTCTTTTTGACTCTATGGCTGAGGAAAGTTTTTCCATTGCATCCATTAATTCTTTATCCTTTAGTAGAAAATCACAAATTGGTTCTCCATGCCTTTGATACTGTTCATGATAGCGAGTTAAATTATTTTTGGTTGTGTCTTTATCCATTGAAGTAATTAGTTCAGTTATATATGAATAATTCCCGATCATTGGTCCTTTATGCTCTGATTTTTCCGGATTAAAGTCACCTAAATCAAGATCACCTATCAAGGGTGCAAATAACGGATCTGCATCTTTTATTTTTCCAAATAAGGTAATCCGTGGAATAATACATTTAATTTCTCCGTAATATGAGATTGAATTATCATCAATTGACATTTTTTCGGGTTTTTCATTATCAACCATAATTCTTGGAATTGTCCGAAAATACACTTCAACAAAGGTTAATTGTTTAACAGGGATAATCGCTCCGCAAACCATTGGAATCAATAATTGAAAATTTTTAACATAAGAATTTATTAATTTTTTAAGATCATTTTTAATTTCATTATATTCTTCATTTTCTAATTCTTTCTTAATATTATCTTTTAATTTTTCTAACTTTTCTTCATTCTTCTCAATATTGCCCCCAAATACCTTTACTTCGTCGACTGTATTTTCCTTAAGAATAGAAATAGCATTATCAATGATCTTTTGTT
Source organism: Promethearchaeota archaeon (assembly GCA_019058135.1). Lineage (GTDB taxonomy): Archaea > Asgardarchaeota > Lokiarchaeia > Sigyniarchaeales > SOKP01 > 6H3-1. The sequence goes on from JAHLWE010000546.1 coordinate 3,618, forward strand.
GTTCTTTGTTTAGTTCATTAAAGACTAAATAACTATTAACATCAAAATTACTATTTTTAATTAAAACTCTTAATTTTTGAAATAATTCTGAAATAATTCTCAACTCAAAGGATTAATTATAAAATAATAGTTTCTTTACTGCTATAAGGACTCTACTGCTATAAAAATTTAACTCTAAAAATAGAATAAAAATAAAATCAAAATCAGAGTTGTATAAATTGCTAGCTATATTTTGAAAAAGTAAGAGTGTTTAAGAGCACAAAATACATTAATAACTTTCAAAAATACAATTTAAAATTTAATAATAATGCATATCATATTTTTACATATTAACTGTTCTTAATTAATCCACTAATATTTTTCAAAACACTCTTTTTCCTTAATAAAAAATACTTAATAGCGAAAATCTTTAATCTAATTTAAAATTAACGAAATTAACACCATTGAGATTAAAAATTTATAGAAATTGAATAATGATTATGAAATCTTATATCAATAATTAAAATAATATTAAACAATTTTCACCAACAATTAAAATATTTTTAAAATAATTTTAAATAGTAATTAAGAAAAATTGAAAAAATTATAATTAAAAATTCTGAAGAAAAATGGAATTAGACTAAAAAAAGAGATTTTTTTTAATTATATCTTTTTGATAATTTATTATTGTGTTAATTATTTAAATGTATTTTACAAAAAAGGCTGTATCCTTTATAAAATAACACTTTAGTGCAAAATTTTAAATACTAGAACATCATAATAGATAATTATATCAGATAGAATAAAATGTGTTGAAATTCAAGGAGCTTAACCTTACTATGAAAATTGTTACAGTAAATATACCAGAACCGTATATAAATGCCATTGATAAATTAACAGGACATGAAGGCCTTTATCCATCAAGAAGTGAATTAATAAGGGTTGCGGTACGGGATTTTTTGCTTAAGGAACTCAGAATGGCGAGTAATCTTTCTCTTTATCAAAAAAGAACGCCTGAAAAAAAATTTGATCATAAAAATTTTGTTAGAGTTCCAGTTACCGATGTTGACTATCAAGGAGATAGAAATTTTAAAACCTTTAGGATTGTGAGAAAATAAAATAATTAGTTTTAAACTTCATAAGTATAAGATAAATAGAACAAAATCCTGATCACCTTCCACCCTTTCTTTTTTTTTTATAAAGAAAAAATTTAAAAATTTATAAGTTTTGCATAAAAGCTTTAAGATAATTGAAAAATTTTTGCTTTAGAAAATGTTAATACTTGTATATTTTGATAAAATTATAGGACCTAAAGCAATCGCTAGTAAGCCTGAAGATTTAATTAAAAACTTAAAAAAAGAGACCTTAAATCAAATAGTTTCTCTCTTAGATACTGGTGATGATGGTTTCTTCACCCATGATTTTTCTTCTGAGCTTCGAACAGCAAATTGGATTTTTAGGATACCATCTGGTTGGGCACGGGGAAGCATTGAACTAATTATGTTATCGGTGATTATTCAAAAGGAAATAGAAATTAAAGAATATCAATTAGAAATGAAAAAATTTATTGATCAAATCACAAAAATAGATGATTTGTATAAAGCATTTTATATACACAATCCAAGTTCAATGCATAAATCAGATATTCAGAAAAGATTTAAAGCTCTAAATAGTAAATTAGACAAGTTATATAAAATCCTGTCGCTTAAAAGTGTTGAAACCGAAGGGAGATTAATTAAATTTAAGGTTTTTCAAAAGCTTAAAACAGTTTCCATTCCTGAAATAATGATTCATAATTTACAAAAATTGACTAAAAATAAAAATAATTTATTTATAGTGCATAGAATACGAGGAGATTCATTAAAATTAGATATCATCCCAGTTACTTCGAAAGAAATAACTAAGTTGGAAATTATTTTTGGCACTGAATTAACACCTGCAAATATGGAAAATATAGTAAGTATATTTTCAAAATATAATATCTCATTAATTTTTACTGCAGGAATATGCACAGAAGCCGATAAGTGTATTTATGAAGTTTATGTGGAGCTTTTAAATATAGATAACTTAGAGCCTTTAAAAAATGAAATCTATGAAATCGAAGGAGTTATTGATATTCAAACTGAAAAATTATCCGCTTAATGCAACTTATTGCGTAAAAATACTAAAATTAATAGTGGAAATATAATAAATAAGAAAAAATTCCTAATTTTAGAAAAAATAATCAAATTTTTACCCATACTGTGTTATTATAAAGATCCTTCTAAAAGAACCTTGAAAGCGTTAGAAATTAAAATTAAAAATAAATTATATTAATTCTGAAATACTAAATATTTATTAAAGCAAATTATTAGAATTAAATTAATAATCTATCAAGCCAATAAAAAATAGGCAATTATTTTACAAACATGTCAATAAAAAAAGCACTAATATATAAAGTGGTAGTTATTGGTGATGGAGGAGTAGGAAAAACTTCCTTAGTTCTACAATATACAGAGAAGAAATTTACCGAACAATATGTGATGACGATTGGAAGCAATTTCGCGATTAAGAAAGTTGAAATTCCAGAATATCCTGATTTAGAGATACGATTACAACTCTGGGATTTAGCTGGACAACGTCATTTTTCATTTGTTCGCCCCCCCTTCTATCGTGGAGCTGCAGCATTAATGTATGTTTTTGATGTTACACGCCGGAGTTCATTCACAAACCTACCGAATTGGAAAGAAGAGGCAGAAAAAGTAATTGGGCAGAAACCATCAGTGATGTTAGGAAACAAGATTGATTTAGCACAAGATTATAGGGAAGTAGGGACAGAAGAAGGTCGAGCAATTAGTGAAGAATATAATTCAGGAGGCTATTTTGAAACTTCTGCAAAAACGGGAGGTAATATTAAAGAGGCTTTTAAATCGCTTGTCTTAGCAATTCTTAAAAAAGTAAATTTAGAATTATGAATAAGAACTTATGATGAAAAAAGTAATTTTTATTATTTAATTGAGAATTCTCCTTGATTATATTTTTATAACATTTTATTTCTACAATAATTATATTTTGATAAATCTAATTTTATAAAAGATAATTCTTTATTATTGTACCTAGAAGTAGGAATTTTTATTAATATTTCATAAAAAGTTTAACTATTAAAAATTTGGTTGAAAACTGAGATGTTTGGAGGCGGAAAAATTCAATATGATCGAGCTCTAACTATTTTCTCCCCAGAGGGAAGATTATATCAAGTAGAGTATGCGTTAGAGGCAGTTAGAAGAGGAACTTTAATTGTAGGAATAAAAACAAAAAATGATGTGTGTTTAGCTGCACAAATAAAAGTTGCATCTACTTTAATGGAAATTGATTCAATCGATAAGTTATTTAAGATTGATAAACATATAGGATGTGCAATTTCAGGTTTACATGCAGATTCTAGGGTATTGGTAAACTATGCAAGGGTACAAGCTCAATCTTATAGATTAACATATGATGAACCAGTAAGACTAAATATGTTAGTAAAATCTATTGCGGATTTAAAACAAATCTATACACAGTATGGCGGAATAAGACCCTTCGGTTGTAGTTTATTTTTTATTGGTTATGATTCAGATGGGCCTCAGATTTATACAACATCTCCAAGTGGGATATATCGTAGTTTTAAAGCTTATGCGTTAGGTTCGGGAGAGAGCACTGCAAGGGAATTTATTGAGAAGGAATATAACCCAACATTTTCATTGAAAGAAATTCAATTGTTAGCAATAAGAGCTATAAAGGAAAGTGTTGATGATGACTTAACAGCAGAAACTATTAAAATTGCTCATATCTCTAGTGAAGAGAAAAGATATAAATTGCTTTCTAAATCTGAAGTTACAGATTTATTAACAGAACTATAATAATTAACTCTTTCCTAAAAAACTAAAGGATTATATTCCTATTACCAGTACTTGATTCAACCGACAAAAATAAAAATCTATTTCTTCTTTAATATCGCTAAGTTAATATTGGAAAAAGAAGAAAGTTATTTGTATGACAAAATACAATAACTATTTACGAAAAGATCCGTTTTCTTCTTTTTCGCA
>JAHLWE010000049.1 GCA_019058135.1 Promethearchaeota archaeon
AACTTTCTCCCTTTATCTTTTGAACCCATTCTTCAAATTTAGATAAAAATCTAATTCTTTCTCCTTTTCCTAATTCTCTCTTTCTATGACAAATATTACAAATATATTTATCTCTAGTTTCATCAAAATTAGAAGCCATTCTTTTGCCGCATGAATCACATCTCCTTCCAATTGGGAAACTCTCATAAAAAGGAACAAAATTTTTCATATCTTTCTTTTTCCGAAGTTCGAACGATAAATTAGATAATAATTCACCAAATCCTTTCTTTTCACAAATCCTATAATTTTGCCCTCCAATATCTTCAATTTTAAACCAATTGGCACGATCTTTTCCGAATTGACTTTCTATTAACCATTCTCCAATCCCCTCACCTTTTAATTTTGAAATATCATCAATTGCATAGGGAGAATTACCTAAACAAAATTGTAGATAATCAGGTTCGAACGTTACACAAGATATTGTCGCAGTTCCAGTTTGTTTGAGATAATAGTCTTCAATATCTCCTATTAATCTTTCTGATATCTTTTTTGGTACAATTGCCGTAAAGCTACCTCCTGCATTATAAATAAGACAATCCCCAGATAATTCATTTCTAAAAATTTTTTTAAGAAAATCAAGATTTAATTCATTTAAAATTTCACTTGCACCTCTAATTTCCGGCAATCTTGAAGTTTCAAAAACATAAGCATGAACTTGATCAACATCTCCAAGAATAATTGAAAGACCATTTTCTCCTTCAAAAATTTCATCAAATAATAAACGATACTCCTCAGTAATATGTAATATTTCTTGCATGGTCTGAGCTTTAGCCAATTCTGGTCTATCAGTACCTGATGCTAAAGAATTTGCGAGACAAATAATTTTTTGAAATAAAGTTTGAGGATTATTATTTATATGATGCCGTTCAATGCCGCTCAAAATTAACTCTTTATATCGTTCTTCTACATTATATTTTTCTAATGTTTCTTTTGAAATCTTTAAACTATTCGAAATATGATTTTTATATCCATTTTTTTTCCCAATATCGTGTAAATAAGAAGCAAATTGGATAGCAACTATTAGATCATCTTCTGAAATATTTTTTCCACATATATTATTAGCTTTTTTTCCTCTTAACAAAAGTTCTTTTAAAAGAGCTACTGCTATTCCTGATGTTAAAATAGAATGATCATATAGAGAAACATAAGGTATTATAGTATCAGCAAGTAAATAATCATCTCTTTTAATTCCTTGAAAAAGATCACTCTTTTTAAAAACGCTTAAAATATCCCTTAATGAATTCATTCCTTGTTCCTAAGGTTTAATTTTGTACATTTAAAGGCTTCTTAAATTTACGAAATCGATTATGAAATGTTTTTGGAAATTTTTTTAGCAAAAATTTGATTTTTAAAAATATCAAATAATCATTTGATTTTGGTTATATTTAAAATTATAGAATTTTCAAATTTCCCAATCGTAAATAAAAAGATCAAATTTTATTATTTTTGAATTAAATCATCAACATTTTTAAAAATTATTGCAATATTGCCTAAATTTTTAATAAAAATAATTGTATTAATTAAGAATTCTGAGACATTTTTTGACTTTCAATGTATTTTAAATTATAATTATTTACGTTTGTGAATATTTTATCAACATATTTGGAATATAAGAGAAATTAATGTTTAAAGTTTTTAAACTAATCTCTTTATCTATTCTATTTTAATCAATCATTAGAAAATCTTTTTCAATAATGTCTAAAACAATTTGCAAGAGCCCTGCAAGTAATTCTTTATTTTTTTCACCAGTTTCACCCTTTGAATAATAAATATCCAACGATTCTATGATTTTTTTATCAGTAACTGGCTCATTTTTTAATGCTTTAATTAAGTCATAAATCCATAAAAATAATCCAACGTAGGGCAGACGAATAATATTTATTTTTTCTGTTGGCGGATGGAGGATACGATCTAAAATTTCAATATTTTTCTTTATTGGCATAATGTTTTTTATATTGCATTCTTTTTCTAAATTTTCATCTACATCCTTGATAGTGAGATGAAAAAGTTCATTTGCGCCGTATATTTGAACTGCTAACGTTATTAAAGCCGACATTGTTTTTCTTCCACCCGATATACATACGTATATTTCGGCGTCTTCGTTTTTAAATTTTCCAAGAGCTTGATAGCAGAGTTTCATAAATTTACGTGCAGACTTAGGATTAATGATATCTTTATATGATTCAATTTGAAGTGAATTAATTATAATTTTATTCTTATAATATTTCGGAATATGTGTTTTCAATAAATCAGCGGATTCAAGAGTATTAGGATCTGATGTCGTTATCAAAAATATTTCATCAACCATTTTTCCTTCATTTTTTAATATATCTATGGCTTCTGTGACTACACAAGGGGTTTCCCCTAAAGTGGAAATCAACACTTTTTTTTTCATTAAAAAAACTCTTTTAAAATTCTTTATAGAACCAAAAAACTTAGGTATATTTTAAGCTTTAGGCTATTTTTTTCCTCAATTAAAATATTAAATTATAGTATTCCTTTCCAATTTTTTAGAGATAGAATCGATTTTATCAGGATCTTCTTCTAATATTGCTTTATTTAAATCTATTTTTAATTGACTAAAATCTTCAAGAGTTGCAGAATATTTACGTTTAAAATAAGCAAATTTTTTAATAATTTTATTATAAAGATATGGGCAATTATCTAATTTTTTATATAATTCATTAAGACTTTTTAACCATTCTATGCTGGTTTGGCTTAAATTTCCAAATTGTTTTACTTCATTTGTATCTAAAAAAATCTTAAACTCGTTCATATTAAATAGATGTGTAAAAAAATCTTTAATTGTATTTTTAACAATTTTAATATATGTATTAGGAAGAGTAAAAAGGGCAACAGTAAATCCCTCAAAACCTAATATCTCCATATTAAAGTTTGTACGTTTAAACTTTAAAATTGATAAATCTTTCGTATTTGTTTCGTTTGAAATTACTTCACGTATTTTATCTAAAATATTTAAATGTGAAGTTAAAAGATCCATATTTATCATATTCAAATAATTCTGAAACAAACCTTCAAATACTTCTGCACTATAAATAAACAAACCTTGTTCATTCTCATAAATAGAAAATCCTAAAAAAGGATGATCCCTCAGTGGTTCCTCTATTGGTGATTTAATTAAATCTCTCTCGATAGTGCTTATTTCAACCTTGTATTCATCAAGAATATTTTTTATAATTTTTTTACCTTCCTTATTTAATCCAATAATCTTATCTTCTTCCATTTCTAAATAATCTGTTGTATTATGTAGAGTGTCAATAAATTTTTCTAATAAATTATAATCTATTTGTGTAGTAGTTTCCATCCTTAAGCTTGTTCTTAATATATCTGAAAAGACTGAATATGTTTTAGGTAGATGATCTTGAACAATACTTGTAAATCTTACCATTAATTGGTTTTTTTTAAATAAATTACTTATCTCCTTTTCAGCAAAAATAACACTTAAGTTTATCCTTAACTCTTCAAAATCTTTTGTAAAGTCATCTAATAAATCTATTTTATGAATTAAAAGAAAAATAATCGAGTTAAGATTAAAATGTTTCTTAATTTTTATTAATTCTCTTAAATTATTGAAAATAGCATCAGAGAGGCCTTTTCTTGATAATATATTCTTATCTATAAAAGGATCAACACTTACTACACATACGATAACATCAGTTTTTTTGAAAACTTCCTTATCTTCAGTTTCAAGCCACCGTCGATATTGCTGTCCTGCTAAATCGAAGACACCAATCTTTTCTTCATAATTAAGAATTAATCTATCTATTCCTTGCGTAGGTTCCAAAGGATTTATTATTAATTGTTCGGGTTCTTCCTGTTCGAAAAAAATCTTCCGAAGGGTAGTTTTACCTGCATTTGGAGGTCCAAAAAAAACTATTTTTGGGCTCATTTTTTTTTCCTTTTTTTATTTTTCAATTTTAAATTTATTTTTATAATATTTAAATTTTTACAAGGTTTCATGAGATTTTGAGATTAAGAAAATTCAATATTTGGTATCTAAAAATATTACTACAAAATTATCAATCATTTTGGAATTTTCAAAATTTCTAAGAATATTATATGCTACTTATATTTATTTTTTCGTTAAATTAATATAAATAAAAGTGATAGTTATTTATAAAATTATTATTCCTACAAAAAGTTAATTTTATTTCATTTTTTGACGCGAAAATATAAAAGTATAATAATAATTCGAATTAAATAGGTATGAAATTTTTTTATGCCAAATATGGAAGCTAGTGAATCAATCAAATCAACCTATAAAAAATATAAGGATATATTAGACAATTCTCCGTTTGCAATACTTGAAATTAATGCAAATACAAAAGAAATTTCTTATTTTAACACAAAATTTTTAAAAATTAGTGGATATAACTCAGAATATCTATTAAATAAACCAATAAAGATCATAATTTGGGAAGAAGATTGCGAAATAATTTTCAAAACATCTGAAGGAAAAAAAATAGAGATTAGAATTGATTGTAAAAATGGCACAATAAAATGGCTATCCGGCTATAAAGTGTGTAATTACAATGAAATAGGAGAAAAAATTGGAGTAAGTTTATGGTTAGAAGATATTAGCGTTAAAAAAAAAGTTGAAGAACTTATAAAAGGATATAAAGAAATACATTTAAACCAGATTCAAAAAGCTTCCCAATCCAAATCCGATTTTTTACGGGGTATTTTGTCTGATAGTTTAAAAAGTATTATAGATTCAATCATTCAATTTCCTTACATGCTCATGGAACAAGTATGTGCTCAATTAAATGAAGGTAAAGTAAAAATACCTCCAGAATATTTTGAGGGTGATAAGTATATTTTAATAATTGCAAAATATGATGATGAGTATGGAGCAATAGATTTATTTACTTCTGTTCCGCTCGATAAAGAAAATATTATGAGGGAAATAC
>JAHLWE010000050.1 GCA_019058135.1 Promethearchaeota archaeon
ATAAGAAAAAATCGAAATCCTCAATTAAATATCGACCCTATATTATTGTAGATGAGAGAGAACCAAAAATCATTAAAGAGATACTTGATAATATAGGGTGTGATATTATTAATCAAACTCTTGATATAGCCGACTATATTCTCTCTGAAAAAGTAGCTGTTGAAAGAAAACGAGGTGATGATTTTACAAAATCATTATGTGACACCCGTCTTTTTGAACAATTATTGAGATTGAAAGAATCCTTTGAATCACCAATTTTGATTTTAGAGGATTTTGAAAAAATGTTCATACGACCAAAAATGAAAATTGATTCTCTCTACGGTGCTCTTATCTATATTGTAAGGAAATTAGGATATCCTATTATTCCAACCAGAAATATAGAAGAAACCGCGATATGCTTAAAAAGAATCGCAATTCGTGAGCAAGTTAAAAATCCTGCCCCTTTTTTTTCTCGAAATGCCCAAAAAAAAATGAATAATGAGGAAAGGAAAAAATTCATTTTGGAGGGTCTATATGATACTGGACCAAAACTCGCTAAAAGTTTAATTGAAAAGTTTAAAACTCCATATGATGTTCTCTATGCAATATAGCATTCAAAATTAACATTTACAAAAACAGGAAATCCTAAGGGAGTTGAAGGTCCTTTAGGAGAAATAAGGGGTATAGGGGTCAAATGGGTTAAAAAAAATAAAGATTTATTTAAATAAAATTTAAAATTAAAACTTTTATAGGAAAATGTTAAAATAAAAAAGAGGAAATAACCTTTTTATATTTTAGTTTTTAAATAATTTGGTTTTATTACAAAACCCAAAGTCATTATACACCATATAATTAGATCCATTAATTCCGAAACCCATACAAAGCCCCAAGGGGGTTCTCCAATTGTCATGAGGAAAGGTCTTAAAATTGATGAAATTAAATAAGCTATCCAAGCAATAGATATGATTAAACTATGTATCTCAGGTAGTCTTTTATATTTATAAAGAAATAGATATGTAATAATAGATAAGAGAATAATTGGTAACAACAAAAAAACATGAATATCTTTTATAAGTCCAAAAGTAGGAACTACAAAAATGTATATAGTCCAAGAGGAAATGAATATAATAAGCGTTAAATATAAATATTTTTTATCATAATCTGCCATCCATATAGATAATAATAAACCCACCATTGGAACTGTATTCGCCAGTATTAAGCGCCATCTTATTTTAGCATACCATATTAAAATTGGATCTGTAGCGATATAGATTTCAAAATCGTAATTTCCAAAGAGATTGTAAAGGTATAGATCGTATGCTTTTGCTACAATTAGTATGAAAGTAGTAAGCGCCATCAAGAAAGGTAAATCTGAATAAAATCGTTTTTCTGCTTTAAACCATTTATTTAGTAAAAAAAAACCTAAAAATATTAACACGATTTCTCTAGCAATAATTGAAATGGTTAATAAAGGATCAACATTAAATTTCATACCACCTGGAGGTAATTGAGCAAGAACAAAAGAACTCAAAAAACTAATAAAATTTAAAATTGCAATTAAAAAAACCATAATAAGGATTAAATACAATTTATTTAGTTTTGTAGAAGTCATAAGAATCAAATTAAAATATTTTAAAGGTTTTTGATATAAAATTTGCATTATTATTTAAAAACAACTATATAAAAGATTTTGAAGATTTTTGAAGATTAATTGAGTTTAACGTTTTATCTTTTTTGACTTTCGAAATTAATTGAAATTTTAAATGAATTTTTATACAGAATGATTTTTTTATACAAGAAATTACAAATATTTTGTTTCTTATTATTAATATGGTCTTTCTAACCATAATATATAAGCAAATTATTAAATAATGAAATTCCTGTTAAGATAATTCCAATCAAGATAAAAATGGCATTCCATTTAAAGTCATCATAAGGTATATTGGATATTTTTTTATTATTAAATAGTAAAGGGATGCCAGTCGGATTTAATGCATCCAATAATATATGAATTTCAAAAATAAACCACATAGAAATGGTTAAAAACATTGAAAAAGGAAGATTAATAAAAATTCCAAATAATCCTAAGATTATTGCCAATCCGATAAGTAATGGAGAGAGTGGAGAGTGTGTCCAAAAATATCTTTTATGTTTAATATATAATTTATAATCAAGGATATCATTTATTATTCCCGCTTCAAAATAAATTGGCAACATAAAAAAATAAATAATTCCAATATTTTGAAAAAAATTAAAAATTGTTAATAAAAAAGAGCCAATTCCAAGACTCATAAATCTATGAGAGTTTTTTTTCATTTTATCTTCTTATTTATTTTTTTCTATATAAAAAATTCTAATTTTTAGAAAGGATATATACTCCTTATTATTAAAGAAAAATATTTTCTTTTTTTTTTATTTAAAAATATCTATTTTATTTTTCACTTAAATTTCCAAAATTATTAAAAAAAGATGTTTAATTTGCAAATTGAAATACAAGAAAATACATTTTATTGTAAAAAATGTATTAATCATAAAGGATGTATCAGCGTAGAGATAGGAAGTGATGGCATTTGCAATCACTGTAAAGAACCAGATAAATATTTTGTTGTCCCTATATCACCCGAATTAAAAGAGCAAAAACGTAAAGAAATGGAAAAAATCCTAAAAAAAATAAAAGCCAAACATAGAAATCGGGAATATGACTGTGTGATTGGTTTTTCTGGCGGAAAGGATTCTACATATCTGTTGTACATTCTTGCCGTTAAATATGGACTTAACGTTCTTGCAGTTTCAGTAAATTCAGGTTATATGAATAAGGTTGCTTTAAATAATATTAAACAAACGATTAAAAACTTAGGTGTGGAGCATATTTTTATTAAACCACCAATAGAAGTATTCACTAAATTATATCGCTGGCACATTATTAACTATGATTCTAACGATTTTCCTATGATGAAGAAAATCTGTGATAATTGCACTGATCTTATTGACTCGCTTGTGATTAAAGAAGCAGCACGTAGGGGAATCCCTTATGTTTTTATTGGGCTTTCGCCGGACGAGAATGCAAGATATTTCTTTGAAATTCCTAAAGAAAAATTAAATCATTCCTTGTTACCTGAACATTGGAAATCTGATTTTTATAGTAATGAGGATAGAAAATGGTGGTGGGATCCAAATGAATTCGGATCAAAAAGGAAACCTCGATTGTTATTTCCTCTTCATATCTGGCCGTATAATGAGAAGGAAGTCATTGCAACGGTTGAGAGAGCAGGTCTCGTAAGGAGAGGTAAAGCTGATCCTCTAAAAACTAATTGCATACTTATCTGGGCTATAGGTATGTATGATATAATGCGATTTGGACACCATATGTATAGATTACAAATCGCAAAATTGATACGACAGGGAGTAGGAGACAGAGAGCATTGGTTAGAGGTTTTTAACAGGTTAGAACCTCTCGTAGCGAATGGTGAGTTCAATACTCAACAAGTAGATCGTTTTTTTAAGCAAATCGGTATAACAAGAGATGAATTGATAGAATTAGCTCGATTTAAACGGAAAAATGATCCTCGAAGGGATAATATTGAGAATGCTATGAAATTTAAAGGAATTTCCTTATAGCTTTCTTTTCTTTTTTTTGTTCTTTTGTCTTCTTTTTATTAAATTATTTATTTAAAAACTATTTTCTGTAAACAAGATCCACTATTTTTTGTGCTTCAGGAATTAATTGTAGTTTAGGATTTAATTCTCCTTTTTCTAGATTA
>JAHLWE010000051.1 GCA_019058135.1 Promethearchaeota archaeon
ACCCTGTATAGAGTATATCACCTCTTGGAATGACTACTTCTGCGCACATGAATATATCTCCTTGAGGTCCCATGGATGAGGTGACTAAAGAGAACCCTCTATCAATTGCATCTCCCATAACGGTTGATGAAGGAGGAGCTCCATCGGGAATGGGGGGACAATATTCTGGGGTGTGCTTACGCATATATGCCCATAATTGACCGAGGGTTACTCCGGGTTCAATTATTGCAATTCTATTTTCGGTATCAATTTCTATTATACGATCCATTCTACTTAAATCTAATACACCGCCTCCGGGTCTTATTAATGGGCATGCGAACCCACCAGATAATCCTCCAGATATGGGCGACACTGGAATCTTCTCTTGAGAACAATAGACAAGAATTTTTCTAATTTCTTCAGGGTATTTTGGACGAATAACGATGTCAGGGATTTGAGACTCGAGTCCCATAACGCTTTTACTAAGATAGGACGCACAGATTGCATCATTTGCAGTTGCATAATTTTTACCTACAATCCCAATCATAGCCTCCAAATCTTTATTATCAGGTTTTTTGTAGCTCATAGTTTTTTCCTCGAAATTATATTTTTTATTTTTTATAACTCCTTTTCATAGTTAAATAAATTGAAAATAACACTTAGAGAAATTATTTACCAAATTTTAAATTTACTTTTTTAAAATTCAAACCATCAATGTTATTTCTCAACAAATTTTTAGAGTAAATGATTAACTCTAATGATCAAGGTTAAATATCGAGATAGAGATTCTTTAATGAAATAAAATATTGATGGTTATAAGAGAAATAAAGAATATTTTCTAAAAAAAACATAATATCTCAAAATTGCGCTACCTTTTTATTTTAAATAACTCAATCTATTCTTCTGGTACTTTCAAGGATTTTCATTATTTTAATAAATAAATCAATTTTTTTTTTAAGAATTTTCAATTTAGATAGAAAATCTATGAATAAATTCATATTTAAGACATTGTTCAATTATTAAGCAAAATAAGTTTGGCTTTCTCTATCAAAACCCCTTACGTATTCAATCTCCATCTCACTCGGGTCTATATCAGAGGGTGCATATATTAAATGCAAATTAGGAAAATAGGTCCCTAGCCCACGTCTTGCTAAAACAACCGCTGGATGTGAAAGATTACTAAAAGTTTTTTCAGTAATCTCACGGGTAATTGTTCGACAGGCGTGTTCATCAAAAACACCTAAAGAATGAATATATTCGTGCAGTAGGATATGATAAGTATACGCCCACACGATATTATTTGGTTGTTCTGTAATTATTATTTTTAAAGGGGTTCTATTCATTAGAATCATTGTTCCACCAGGAAAAAACATTCCACCGATAAAATTTCCATTGAACATACCCATATCTACCAATCCCAAACTTAAACCTGCCCTATGATGTCCTACCACTCTTCGAACATCATCTTTAACCTTTTCAAAAATATCAGGCATCTGCTTTTTTAATTATTGAAAGTTCATATATACATTTTAAATCAATTCCGGAAATAAAAATTTATTTTCTATTTTTCATAGGGCATATACTTTTATTGGTTTTCAAAATAACAAAAGTCTTACTAGAGATTAATAAAAATTAACATCTAGAAATAAAAAAAAAGCTCTAAAACTCAATGAAAAGGTAAAAAAGAAAATTATAACATAAGATATCAATAATAATTTTACATTTTATCATACTTTTTTAAAAATTCATCATCAATAGGTGCGGTTCCATTTCCATATATATGATATAATGCTGTTCTTCTAGCGCATTCATAAAAACTCCTATATATATCCCTTTTCATATCATACAATGCACAAGTTTCAAAAATAATAGGGTTCCATAATGATAATTTGTTAGGTGGAGAATACCATAATCCTTCTTCTTTTAAAATATGCTCAAATTCACTGGCTCCAATTGTTTCGTTTAAGTCCTTTTTATTTAACATTACAACCATAGGAATTTCCTTAATTAAATCTCCTTGAGCTACTTTTTTTAATTCTTTTAGAGATTCAATATTATCTTCAAAAAGAAATGTTTGTGAATCCACAACGAAAAGTACTCCATCTGTTCCTTCGAATACCGTCTTTCTTAACGGAGAAAATTGAGTTTGACCTGCAACGGTATAAATATGGTAAAAAATCTTAGGGGTTTTTGTGGATTGAAAAATTCCTCTATCAAAGTATAAAGTAGAACCATTTGCCATATCTATTTTTTTTAATTCTCCCTTGGGTGTCATGTCTAATTCTTGTTCTTTTGTAAGACGATGTAAAGTATCTACAATGGTAGTCTTACCAGAACCAGCCATTCCCCAGTATAAAACTTTTATGTGTATTCGGCCATCCTCTTCAATTCTTACCATAAAAAATCTGCCTTTGATTGGGATTTCTTAAAATATTAAATAATAATTATATAATCTAATTACAATCTTTTAGTTTTTAATAATATTTTTTTTTTAACAATAATTTTAACATAGTTTGAACATTTAAATAAAATTTATGGCTAAAAACTCAATAGGTTTATTAAAATTTTATAATGAAAATCATTAAATATTTCTAATACAAAAAGTTTTCTAATAAGATCAAAATTTTATTAATATAAATTATCTGTCTAAAAAGTGGACAATATGTATATAATAAAAATGAGAGAGATTTCTAGGTGATTATGTTGAAATCCAAATCTTTAAATATTGTCGCGATTATTGCTCATCCCGACGACCTAACATTCTTCTGTGCGGGAACAATAGCTAAGTGGGCAGAAGAAGGGCATAACATTTATGTGGTATGTTGCACGAGCGGAAATATAGGAACAGTAAGAACTGATTTAACAAAGGAACAAGTAGCTGAAATGAGAGAAAAAGAGCTCAGAACTGCTAATAAAATACTTGGAGTGAAAGAAAGTTTAATGTTAGGGTACCCAGATGGAGGATTTATATCTGGGCCAGAGCTACGAAAAAGGCTCGTTTATTATGTCAGGAAATTAAAAGCAGACCGAATAGTAACTTTTGATCCTTGGGCAACTTATGAAGTGCATCCCGACCACTTAATTGTGGGACGAATGGCATCAGAGGCAGGAGCTTTCGCAGTTTTTCCATTGTTATATCCTGAACAGATTAAAGAGGATATAGAGCCTTATGCTTGCTCTGAAGTATGGTATATGGGGCTACTCGGTCACCTACCCAACTACTTTGTAGACATCTCTTCAACCCTCGAAAAGAAAATTAATGCTATCCTAAAGTTTGAAGCCTCACTAACACTTATAGCTCAATTATTTGCACCTAATATTGACCTTGCCAATGTTAGTCCAGAGGATCTGAAAAAACTATCAAAATATGCAAATAAATTATTTCGTTCCATGGCTGCTGGTATTGGACAGAAGGTTAAACTTAAAGCAGCCGAAGCATTCTATGTTCAAAAAATTTTACCCGGACACTTCGATAACTTTCAAGAGCAGATGAGAGCAATGCTGGGAAATCCTCCCGAACCACCCAAAATCTGCTAAATGAAATAATTAAGGCTGGATTTAATATCTTTTCTGCTATAAAATCTGAGATGCTTATTATAGAATCAAATTGTAAACCTCTTTTTTTAATATCCTTTTTTTATCAGAAAATTCATTACAACTTTATCTTATTTTATGGAGAAAAGTTAAATCAATTTATAATTTTACAACATAAAACCTTAGATAACATTAAATAATACTTAAACAAAAAATATTCTAATAAAATTTAAAAAATTTAATAAAAAATTAGTTAAATTCAATTTTAAAAGATACAAATAAAAAAAAAGTGAAATATATGGCTGAAAGTAAAATAATGCGAAAATTTTCAAGAAAAGAAAAATTATTTTGGGCTAGTGCTTCTTTCGGCGGCGCTATCATTTCTAATCTTTATGGTTCTACATTACAAATTTTTTATCTTGTTTATATGAACTTAGGTGCTTCTTGGATTGCAC
>JAHLWE010000052.1 GCA_019058135.1 Promethearchaeota archaeon
ATCTATAAGCTATTAAATTATGCCTTTTCAATTTCTGACGACTCTTAAAAACTTGAAGATTTTAATTTGAACTTATTTTAATATTTTTTAAAAAATAATTATTAATTCATAAAATTTACTATAGAAATATTTTAGTAATTTTAAATAATTTAGAGTGCTTATTAATTATATATTTATTAAACCACATTTTAATTGATAAAATGTCGCAAAGAAGTAGAAGGAAGAGAAGAAGGTCAAAAGGTTCGCCCATGCCTCAAAGTGGTGCAGGTCTTATGAGATTTTTCGAAGACAGTTCCATAGGAATAAAAATAGGGCCAATAAGTGCGGTGGTTTTTTCTCTATTACTTATTGCAATAGTCATTCTCGCTCATGTGGGTATATTTGATTGGATTCTTTGAGATTACCGTTTTTTATTAAATTTTTTTAATCTAAAATTGTTTTTTAATTAAATTTTTTTTAAGTGAGTTGTATAAATGAGAATCTCAGAATTTCAAAAGCTCATAAAAGATATATATTATCATCGGGATAAAGAGATGGGAGTGTACAAAAATTTTATATGGTTAGTGGAGGAAATAGGAGAATTAGCTAGGAATTTAAGGAAGAAGGAATTGGAAATTCCTAACATTTCTGAAGAATTAGCAGATATAATTGCTTGGACAGTATCCATTGCGAATAATCTTAATATAGACTTAGAAAAATCTTTGAAGCTAAAATATCCAGATAAATGTTATGTGTGTAATTCAAAGCCGTGTCAATGTAATAAGGAATTTAAAGGTTAATTTATTAACTATTATGGATTCTTCACTGCATAATGGGAAAAATAATGAATATTGAAGGAAAAAATGTTTTGATTACGGGAGGTGCTGGTTTTATCGGTTCTCATTTAGTAGATCGATTTATTAAAGAAGGAGCTAGTAAAGTAATTGTATATGATAATTTCTCAACTGGTAATCGAAATTTTCTTGAAAAAAAGCCTATAGAAATTATAAAAGGCGATATTTTAAACTATAAAAAATTGGAAGAGAGTATGAAAGATGTGGATTTAGTCTCACATCATGCCGCTGAACTTGAGGTTTTTACCGGAATTGAAAATACACTCCATGATTTACGGACTAATGTTGAAGGAACTATAAATGTATTAAATGCTGCAATTGAAAATGATGTTGAAAAATTAATTTATGCTTCTTCTGGAGGTGTTTATGGGCAAGCTCAATTAACTCCAGAGCCAGAAGATCATCCATTAATGCCTCATTGGCCTTATGGAGTGAGTAAATTAGCGGGAGAAAAATATTGCCTTCAATATTATTTATTATATGGTTTTCCAACTACTTCACTTCGGTATGGAATTGTATATGGACCGAGAGAGTGGTATGGAAGAGTATTAACATTATTTATTAAAAGAGTTTTAGAGGGAAAGGCACCGATAATATTTGGAGATGGAAAACAAGTTCGAGATTATGTATATATTAATGATGCGGTTAATGCCAATATTCTTGCGTTAAAAAGTGAGAAAGCGAATGGGAAAGTATATAATGTTGGAGGAAAAGAATTTTATTCAATTAATGAAGTTGCTGAAATCGTTATTAAACTTATAAGTCCTAAATTAAAACCAATTTATGATGATCCTAAACCAGGTGAATCTAGCAAATATCAACCTAATCGAAAAAGATTACCTGGAGAATTGAGAGATTTTATTTTAGATAGTTCTTTAATTTCTAAAGAATTAGATTATGAACCTAAAACTAAGTTTGAAGAAGGCGTTAAAAAAGAAGTAGAATGGATTAGGGAAAATTTGGAACAGTGGAATTGTCAACCTAGGGTTTAATTTTTAAGGGAGGTATTAAAATATTGAAAATTTGGTTAGATTTTTGTGAGCCAAAAAGTGTTACAATGCTTAGACCTCTTTATGAAAAATTAATGAAGGATAATGACGTTTTCATAACTGCGAGGGATTTTGATTCGACCTATTATTTATTAAATAAATGGGGAGTAGATTATATTCCAGTAGGAAAGTATGGTGGGAGAACTGTACTTCGTAAATTAGAGTCATATTCAAAAAGACTGTCAGAACTAATTGAAGTTATTAGTAAGGAAAAACCAGAATTTTTATTTTGTATAACAAGTCCAGAGGCATTACGAATTTCCTTTGGGCTCCAGATTCCTAATATAATGTTTAATGATGAACCAAGATCTTACGGACCATGTTCTACAACATTCCCCTATGTAAATCAAATTATTGTCCCAAAATGTATTCCATTAAAATTATATTTAGAATACGGGCTTAAAGAAGAAAAAATAATTAGATTTAATGGAATTGATGAGGTTGGATGGCTTTCAGACTTTAAACCAGATGAAAACGTATTAAATTATTTAAATTTAACAAAAGATTATTATGTAATCTGCCTAACAGAACCTACTAAGGCTGGTTATTTAGCTAATAAAATGAAACCTAATGAAACTCAATTATCGGAGATAATACCTGAATTATTACAGCATACATCTGATTTTAAATTTTTAATCATAACGCGAAGTGAGGAACAATATAATTTTCTTAAGTTAAAATTTAAGGAATATATTAATGTTGATACCGTTAGAATATACCAAGGATTAGATAATTTAGCCCAAATAATGTATTTTGCGAAATTAGTAATTACTGGCGGTGGAACCATAGTGAGAGAATCTGCTTTATTAGGTGTGCCTTCTATTGAATTTTTTCCTTTAGAAACTTATCCACAAGAGCTATTTCTTATGGATAATGGCTTTCCTTTAAAACATTTTCATTTAGCAAAGGATTCTGTCAATCAGGCAATTAAATATTTAGAAAGTAATTACAAAATTGATACTTTTGAAAAAATTAGAAAATTAGACAATCCAATTGAAATAGGTATAACTAAATTTAAAGAAAGAATTTCTAAATCTTAAGGAATTCTTGATAAATGTCTAATAAATTTTTACCAAAAGACTCCATAGAATACTTTTTAATTACATCTTGGGATTTACTTATTAAATTTTTTTTAATTTCTTTTTTCTTAAAATAGTATTTGATTTTTTCTGCCAATAATTCGGGTTCTTTCGGGGGAACAAAAATAGCATTATCACCTAATATCTCTCTATATGCTGGAAGATTTGAACAAATTACTGGGGTTCCACATGCAATAGATTCGATTGGAGTTAAACCAAATCCTTCGGATGCATTAGAATAAGTAACGAACACATCTGCCATGGAATAGTAATGTTGAATCTTTTTTTCTGGAATCATTCCTACAAATTTTATATCTTTATATTTTTCTTTCCAACTTTGATATATACTTGCCATTTTTAATGTAGGTTTTCCCCCAATAACTAAATTTAGATCAGGGATTTCCTTTTTTACTAAGTGATAGGCTTTAATAATATCATCTATACCTTTATAAAATGCGATACGTCCTATATAAAGAATAGTTCGTCCCTTTAAATTCAATTTTTCTTTTAGAGAAAAGCCTTGTTTAGGATAAGGTTTAAATTTTGGATCGATTGGATTATATACACATATAATTTTTTTAATATCAAGTCGTCGAATGTAATATTTCAAACCCATTCTAATTATATTTGATGGAGTAATTATTTTTTTAGCTCTAAAAGCATTTAATTTTTCTAACATTGGTAAAATTGGGATTTTTGAAAAACTTGTTTCAAAAGGTCCTAGATCGTGAATAGTAGTAAGATTTTTTCTAAAAAGAAATGGAATACTTACCCTAGATCCATTACCATGAATTATATCAAATTTTTGTTTGTTTAAAATTCTGAAAACACTTAATATGAATTGAGGGAACCAAAAAAATCTCTTTCTAATAATATTTATTTGAATCATATTTGGATCTTTTAAATCAACATTCCATTTTGCAGTGATAACCTTTATGTTATAGCCATTATCGTTTAAATAATTATAGATAGAGGTAGCAATTTTTGCAGATCCATCTTTTTTATCGGGAAAAACGGCAAGAGATACAAGACAGATTTTTATGGGATTATTTTTGTTTAATTTACCTTTTTTTCGCATAATAATCTTATTTCTATTATTGGTAATGGAGACAAAACAATAACCTTATCTGGACATTTTGACGTGGTACCTATAGGAGATGCTTCTCAATGGAAGATCCTTCCTTTTTCAGCTCAAATCAAAGACGGTAGGTTGTACGGTCGTGGTTC
>JAHLWE010000053.1 GCA_019058135.1 Promethearchaeota archaeon
CGATGGATTTTTGATTTCAGATTTACATAAATACGGGAAGGAAACCATCTTTTCTTTTGATTTTTATAAAAATTTATAAATTTTTATAAGTTTTTGATAAACAGTTAAAACAATAAATTCAAACAAATAACCATTTTTAATATATAAAAACATTTCTAGATATTAAAACGATGAATAAATTTAAGTTTTTAAAAAGTAGATTTATCATTATTTTTTTAATGATAATTATAATATCAATTCTAATTTTCTCTTTAAATGGAAGAATCAGCTTACCACTTGATTCAATCATTTTAGATGAGCGAAAACTAATTATAGAAATACTTGCATCATATTTTTTGGCTGAAATTCAAATTCAATTTAAGCAAGCATTAATTAATATCTATTTAGCTTGGACATTAGGAGCCCTATTCGCATCTTTGATTTTGGCAAATCCTAAAAAGACTCTTACCAATACTACTATATTAATTTTCTTCATTAGTTTTTTTTTATTAATATTCGGATTTCGCCATTTTCCAAATTATTTTACCTTATTTTTTCCTGAAATTTTCATTCATATTATTTTTCTGGTGATATATGTTAGTCTTTTTTCTTTTATCTCGGCATTTTTTATTGAAAAAATTTATAAAATATTTCAAAAAAGCGAAAATCACGAGATTAGACTTGAGGCACTTGCTAGATCTAATAAAATTAAATGTCCCCATTGTGGAACTGAATATGAATCTGTACCTCATTATTGTTATAATTGTTTAAAAAAGATAAAAAGTAATAATGAAATTTAACCGACAAATGTACTTCAAATTAAAATAATATCAGCTAAAATTGATTGGATACGGATTTATTGCTAATAAAATAATAATTAACTGAGAATAAATTCAATATATTATTAGAAAAATCATCATAGAATGAAATTTGAAGATTTTTTATAGGTCGGATTCAATCAATTTATTGAGCCAATATTCGGTAAATATCATCTATCCAATTCTTTTTCTTGTTATAAGTAATGAATCTTAATTTTAGGATACAAATAATTTACAGAATCCATGATCTACTCTAGAACCAATATTAATAATTTCCGACAAAAATTATAGATCATATTTGTATAATTTTACTCAACCAATTTCTCCGATAAACACTCCTTTTTTTCCATAATCTTTATATAGTAGATAATCAATAATATTTTATAGATGATTTAATTTCATCATAAATTGATTAAAAAAAACAAACTTAATATAAAAATTATAAGCGGAGGTAATAAGATATGGCATTTGCCTGGTCTCCACTACGTTCTTTGATGAAAAAAGCTGGCGCAGAAATTGTTAGCAGGAATGCAGTTGATAGATTAATGGACTATTTAGAAGAAAGAGCTAAAGCATTAACTGCATGCGCTATCGACATCAGCAAACATAGTGGACGAAAAAAGATAACTAAGAACGATATGAAAATCGCGATTGAGATGCTTTAGGCTGATGGTCAATTGCTTGAATAGAAAAAATAATCTTTTTTTTCCTTTTTTTTAAAGTTATGATTAAGATTTTGGACAATCTACTTCAATGCTCACATAAAATTAATCATAAAATTTATTTTCTTTTTTTAATAATTTGAGTAGTAAATATTTTTAGTTATAGTTAGCAAAAATAATAAAACATATAAAGTTCAATATTATTTGATAATATCATTGAGTTTTTTATAGTTTTTTTCTTTATAGAAAATCTGTTATCTTGTTAGATTTAAATGTTTATTTGTTTGTTTATTATAAAGAAAGAATTAATTTTGCATCGGATCATCTCCGAGGGTTTCCCTCAATTGTGGAAAAAGATTCCTATATCGGGAAAATAAAATGGAAAGCATTCCCAAACACCATTTCGGTTGATGGGATAGAGGCATTACGACTAATGCCACAAATAATTTATCAAAACCTGTTTGATAATATTATTTGAAATAATTTGAGTATATTCTTATTCATTTTAATAGTTTAGAAACTAGCCAATAAAAATTAAATATAATTAAGTTCCTAATTATTATTACAATTAAAAAAACTACAATAATTTTAACTACAAAAAAAGAATAACTAATAAAAAATAAATTGGTGTAAAATATGGAAATTAATGGCGTTTTGATTGACGATACATACTGTGAAGCATTTCCCGGTTGGTTTTGTCGCATTTTGGTAACTGCTAAAAATAAGAAATGGTTGGACATATGTGCTCAGGTAACGACTGGTTTTGCAACATCAACGATAAATTGTCCGGCTGAAGCTGGAATTGAAAAATATGTATCCGAGAACGATACTCCAGATGGCCGACCAGGTGTAATACTTCTCTTTTTTGTGAAAGGAAAAGAAAATATTGATTCTTTATTATTGGATCGGATTGGACAATGTGTTTTAACTTGCCCAACAACAGCCTGTTTTGATGCATTTCCAAAAGAATATGATCCAAATGCGAAAATGGTAGAAGTAAAGACAGGATTTAAATTGAAATTTTTTGGTGATAAGTTTGAAGAGAAAGATGAGACAACCTATAAGTTTGTTGCATATAAAATTCCTGTAATGGACGGATTTTTTATTGTTCAAGAAATGTTTAAAGGCGGAAAAGGAATCGCAGGTGGTAATTTTTTAATTCATGGGATTGATCAAAGTTCTGCCTTAGAAGCTGCAGAAAGAGCAATTGAAGCAATTAAGAATGTTGATTTAGTAATATGTCCTTTTCCTGGAGGAATAGCTCGTTCTGGTTCTAAGGTAGGCTCAAAATATAGTTTCTTAGGTGCGTCAACAAATCATCCGTTATGTCCCACCTTAAAGGATAAAATTGATGATTCGGAATTAAAGGAAGGAGAAAATTGTGTATATGAAATAATAATCGATGGAATTAAAGAAGAATCTATAAAGCAAGCTATAAAAGTTGGAATAAAGGCAGCCTGCCAAGTATCAGGAGTTTTAAGAATCTCTGCAGGTAATTATGGTGGAAAATTAGGAAAATTTCAATATAATTTATTAGAAGTTTTGAGTTAAATAGAAAAAAATAAGCATTTAATGAATTTTTTTTACATTTTTTTTATCTTATTTTTCTTTTAATTTTTAATTGAGATTTTGGTTTTGATTCTTCTTCCAGTTTTTCTTTGGGTGTAGTCTCTTCATCCTTTTTTATTTCTTCTGGTTTCTCCTTAATTTTTTTATCTTTTTTCTTCTTCCCTTTTTTTATCTTCTCTTTCGGTTTAATCTTCTTAACTTCTTCTTTTTCTAGGGTTTCAACAATCTCCTCTCTTTTTCGACTATTTAATATAGAAGAGATTAAATATCCCAATCCAAATCCAAATACAATTCCTAAGATGATATATATCCATATAATTAGTGGTGAAATATCGGGTA
>JAHLWE010000054.1 GCA_019058135.1 Promethearchaeota archaeon
GAAGCATATGATCTGTTGGGTGAAGCCTCAGAGCTAATCCAATCCAATGAATTTGAGAAAGCACTAAAAAATTATAATCAAGCAATACAATTATTTAATGAGATCAATTGGCAAAGTGAAATTGCTAAGATTCAACAATTTATTAAGGATTTGGAGGAAAAACAGAAGAAATTTATGGTATCACAGCAAGAACAATTGAAAAAACAAGAGGTAAGTAAAGAAATATTTGAAAAAGGTCAAGAATTTTTATTAAAACAACAAGAATTAAAAAAGTCTGTTAAAGATGTTAAAGAAACTAAATTAAGAATGTTTCAACAAAAAAAGCAAAAAGAAAAAGACCTAAGTACAGAAGCTTATGATCTGTTGGGAGAATCTTCAGAACTTGAAGAAGATAATCTATTTGATGAAGCTCTGGAGAATTATTTACTTGCGACCGAAATTTTTAAAGAAATAGGATGGCACTCAGAAGTCCCTAAGATTCAAGAATTTATTAAAAAATTAAAAACTAAGAAGAATAAATATTTAAAATTGCTACAAAAAGAGAAGGAAAGACAAACACAAATACAAGTTGAACAAAGTAAATTAAAAGAACTTGAATTAAGCAAGCAAGAATCACTGCAAAAAGAATCATATCAAAAGGAAGAAAAATTAAAAAGAATAGAGCAACAAAAGAAAGAACAGAAAAGAATTGAAAAAGAGATTCAAGATAAAGTAAATTATGTAAGGAAATTAGAAAGAGATTATAAGAAAGCTTTAAAGAAAGGAAAGTTTGATCAACAAAATCCATATAGGGAGATTATTTCAACTTATGAAGAAATAATAGAAATCCTTAAGGAAACCGGTTGGACTGATCAAATTAATCCGTATAAAAAAACTATTAAACATTTCGAGCAAAAATTAGCTCGTGATTTAAAATTAAGAGAGATCGAACGCCAAAAGAAGGAAGAGGAATTAATATCTGTAACACCTGTTGAAGATCAAATTGAAACTCAAGCTGTAACCGATAAAAGAGATAAATTGGAGTTAAAGAAGAAAAAACAGAAGCAAATAGAAAAGGAGATTCAAGATAGAGTAAATTACGCAAAACAGTTAGAGAGAGAGTATGATTTAGCCTTGAGAAAGAAAGATTTTTCTCAAAAAGCTCCATATAATGAAATAATTTTGATTTATGAAGATATTATAAAAATTCTTAAAGAAGTAGAATGGATGGAGCAAATTAAGCCTTATAGGGGAACTATTAAGTATTATGAACAAGAATTGGCCCATGATTTAAAATTGAGAGAGTTAGAACGCCAAAAACAGGAAAAAGACGAGGTCATTATTACTCCTTTGGCGGATGACGCAAAAAGCCAAGAGATTACAGATAAAAGAATTGAATTGGAACAAAAGAAGCTTAAACAACAACAAATTGAAAATGAAATCCAAGATAGAGTGAATTATGCAGAATCATTAGAGAGAGAATATGAGCTAGCATTGAAAAAAAAAGATTTCTCTTTAGAATCTCCATTTGATGAAATAATTATAATTTATGAAGAATTAATCGAAATTCTTAAAAATGCAGGATGGACTGATCAAATTAAACCATATTCAGAAACGATTAAACATTATGAGGAAAAATCCGTTCGAGACATCAGATTAAGAGAGTTAGAACGCCAAAAACAAGAAATAGACGAGGTTGTTATTTCTCCTTTGGTGGATGACGCAAAAAGTAAAGAAATGTTAGATAAACAAATGGAATTAGAGACAAAAAAGAAAAAACAAGAACGGATTGAAGAGGAAATACAAAAAAAAGTCAATTATGCAGAATCATTAGCAAGAGAATATGAATTAGCACTTAGAAAAAAAGATTTTTCAAAGGTTTGTCCCTATGAAAACGTAATAGAGATTTATGAAGACATAATTGAGATTCTCAAGGAAACTGGATGGACAGATCAAATTAAACTTTATAGAGAAACCATTAAACATTATGAACAAAAATTAGAACATGATAAAACACTTAGAGAATTTGAACGGCAAAAACTTGAGAAGGCTGAAATCGAATATTTTCCCCCTCAAGAATCTTTAAAAGATTCGGTTGCAGCAGACCTAAGAATGATGAAATATGAGAAAAAGAAAAAGGAAGAACTTCAAGTTCAAAAAGAGATAGATGAAATTATTAATGTTGCAGAAAATATGGCAAGAGAATATGAAAAGAATTTGAAATATAAAGATTTTTCAAAACCTTGTCCCTATAAAGAAGTAATTAAAATTTATAGAAAGGCTAAAAATAAATTACAATCTGTCGATTGGAATGAGCAAGCAGAATCCCTAATAGCGACAATTACCCATTATAAAAATAAATTAGAGAAAGATATTAAATTTCGTGAATTAGAAAAAATTAAAGAATTTGAAAAGGAAAAAGAAAAATTAGAGATTCAAAAATTAACAGATGAGCAAAAAGCTCTAAAAGAAAGAGAATTAGATTTAAAGAGAAAAAAGTTATATGAAGCTGAAGAAAGGGAAAAATTAATCGAACAATTGCAGGAAAAAGCATTTCAATTAATGGATCAAGCAAAATCTAAATTAAGAAATAAGAAATTTGATGAATCTATTGAATTATATGACAAGAGTAAAAAGATTTTCGAAGAGATTAATTATAAAGAAGGGATTATTTTAATAACAAATACTATTCTTTCGCTTAAAAAGGAAAGAGAGACTTTTTCTCAAAGATTTGAGAAAGCTAAAGAAATTGAAGCAGCTAAACTTGTTGAAGAAAGAGAAATGGAACAAAAATATAGACATATACTTGAAAAAGAAAGAGAAAAACGTAAAGAGAGATTATCAGAACTTGCTGTTAAAAAGAAGGAAGAAAAAAGAAAGGGTGAAAACGCGTTTAGATTAATCGATAAAGCTTCCAATTTCATTTTAAAAGAGAAATTTGATAAGGCATATGAACAGTATAAGGAAGCACGTCAAATCTTTATGGAATTGGGGTGGAAACAAGAAGTTACAAAAATTGATCAAGACCATTTATTTTACTTAAAAAAGAAAATGAGAGAAGTTGAAGAGAGAAAAGAAAGATTAAAACATATAAGCAGAGAAAAGAAAAAAATGGAAGAATTAATGTCTGAATCCGAAAGAATACAATCTGAATTAGAAAAAAGTTCTGCAGCAAAGTTACGAAGCAAATATTTAAAAAAAGAGAAGGAAAAAATAAAACTTAAAAGTAAAGAAGCGGAATCTTATCAAGCTTTGGATGAAGCAAATGAATTAATTAATGGTAAAAAGTTTAATTCTGCCGTAAGATTGCTCAGAAAAGTTTATTCTGAATTTATTAATTCAGGTTGGAAAAAGGAAGCCCAAAAAATTAAACTTAAAATTGATGGAATCACAAATCAAAGCTTAATTCCGATAATTCAAGAGGAAAAAATTGAAAAAAAAGAATATTTTAAAGAAATAGATAGGGCCTATAATTTATTAGATGAAGCTGAAAGAGCAAGCCAACGAGCAAAATATATGCGTGTTGTTTCAGTATTAGTAGAAGTAAAAGAAATTTTTGAAGAAATCCAATGGACTAATACTTTAAAAATTATCAATGAACAAATTGATATAAATAAAATCAATGTTAAGGAAAAAAGAATAAAACGAGAAATTGAAGAAACTGGAGATGTTATTTTAGGAAAAGTAGATTCTGAAGCAGCATTTAGTTATATGAATAAATGTAAAATGGCAGAGAGAAGAAATAATTTTTCAAGAGCGATCCAATTTGCTGAAAAAGCTCATCATATTTTTAAAGAATTAGGAAAGGATTGGGAAAGAGAAGCAAACAGAGTAGAGCAATATATAGTTCAATTAAAAACAGCACAGAAAGAAAGAAAAACAAAGATTAAAAGAGTAAAGACAGAAAAAATAAAAAAATTAGAAGCGGAAAAAATGAAAGAACAAGACATTAAACAGAGATTAGAAGAGAGAAGAAAACGGCGAGAGGATTTAAGAAAAAGACTTCAGGAAAGAAAAAATAAAAAAGAATAAATAAAATTATTGTAATAATAGTTTAACTTCTTCTTTTTGAATTAATCAATTTATTTATTTAAATAAAAATTAAAAGAGTGAAATATAGAAAAAATGATTTTACTTTTTTTGTAATAATTAATTACAATAAAATGAAGTAAAAATGAAACAAATTTCCGGATATTTTTGTCGATAATAAATACTCATTAATTTTTAGGAATATTTTTAGGTAATGGTCAATTTCCACTGCAAAATTAAAATAAGAGAAAAATATAATAAAAAATAAAAAGGTGAAAAATAATTCAACTCTCTTCTGTTTGCTTACCTGAAAAATATTTAGAAATATTAGAATCTTTTGTAGCCGAAGGCCGATTTCCAAATAGATCAGAAGCTATTCGTGTGGCAGTTCGAGATTTAATCAAAAAAGAATTATTTTTAGAAGAAGCGTTTAAAAAATCTCAAGCTCCAAAACCCGAATAGCCATAAAAATTAAAATTTTTCTTATTTCTTTATTTATTGTTCATTTCTTAGAATTTTAGATCTTATAGAAAAATAGGAAATTTGAAATTTGTCATAAGGTTTATATGTTACATGTTATATATAAGACATATATAACTAAAAAAGTGATAATAAATATGGCAGATATTAAATTACAACTCAGAGAACATTTAAAAGGTGCAGAAGATTGGGGAAAAATGGAGACTCCAATTCCAGGAGTTTATGTAGTGAAAGTGCCTGCTACAAAAACGCGTCCAGCCCTTCTATTCTTAGAGATAAATCCAATAAAATCAGATGGTAAGCCAATAAAGCGTAAGGGTCTTTTTATTGGTTCTTTTGAAAATCTTCTACTCTTCTCAGAAGCACTTGCAGATGATAAAGTTGTTCAGCTTATAAGAACTCTTGAAGAGATAAACCCGAAAGCTCAAACACAAATGAAGAAGTTAAAAATGGATTAATTTTTATTTTTTTTACTATTTTTACATTAATTTTTTTAAGAAAAAAATATATTGGAGTGTAATTAATTGGAAATCATTAAAAATCTTATCTTTTATTAATATCTTAGGAACCATTTATTTATATTCATAATAATTTCGAACAAAGAAGAAAAAATGATTTAAATGTCTGAAAAAGAAGTATGTGACGAGTGTGGAGGCACAATTTTTCGAAACGTGAACGATAGTATCCTGAAACGAAGATACACATTTGTAACCGATACTAATTTGAAGATGTGTGAAGATTGTGGCGCGAAATATATTACATGTAAAAATTGTGGTGCACTATTAACTCGAGTACATCTTTCATTAGATGTATATGGTGTTAGGAGTAAATGCCGATCATGTGGTAATGATGATCCAGAAGTTGCAGCATGGATTAAAAGGGGTGGTGGATGAAAAAATTTTTTCACTTTTTTATTCTTATTATTTTGAAAATAAAACAATCAATTAAAAATTAATAAATGATTAAAGAGATATTTTTTATATATCTTTATAAATATTTTTTAGGTATCATATTATGGACGTTCGTATTCGAGTCGGAACTCCTGATGATAGAGAGACGTTAAAACAATTTGTTAATCAACTTGTTTCTGATTTAGGAGAAGATTTTGACGAAAAGAGATTTGATTGGGGCATATTACGTAGGTTATATGATCCCTTACAAAGACATGGCATCTTCTTAGCAGAAAATGTAGAAACTGGCGAACCAGCAGGGATGATCGTTGCTGAATTGAGGGTTGATCCCTATGGCTTAAGTGAAGGATATATAAAGTTAGTTTTTGTAAGTCCAGAGTATAGAGGAAAAGGAGTTGGAGAATATTTGCTACAAGAGGCTCTAAATCATCTAAAGAAAATCAAAGTTCAAAGAGTTAAAATAAATCTTAAAGAAGAAGCGATGAAAGCAGCTAAGCTTTATGAAAAATATAAATTTAAAAAGAAATATGAAGTACTGGAGTTAAAATTCTGATAAGTCGAAGGAGAATTTAATTTAATGGCATTGGATAATGAATCCTTATTAGATGTTCCTTGGATTGAGAAATATAGACCACAGGAATTCGTGGATATTATTAGCCAGAATCTCGCAATTAATAATTTGAAAAGATTTATTAATAGTAAAACAGTTCCTCATCTTATTTTTACTGGTCCTGCGGGAACTGGTAAAACAAGTTCGGCTTTAATTTTAACACATAAATTATTAGGTAATGATTGTAAAAAGAAAGGGCTTCTTCTAGAATTAAATGCCTCTGATAATGTCAGGATGGAATTTGTTAGGAATATTTTAAAAAAATTTGTTAATCAATCATTAATTTCACTAGATTCGGAAGAGAATCATGGTAAAATTGTGATTCTTGATGAGGCAGATAATATACCTGGAACTGTTCAGCAGGCATTAAGAAGAATCATAGAAAAATCTTCAGGAAATGTAATTTTTATATTCTTGTGTAATAATATAAACCGAATTATAGATCCACTTATTTCAAGATGTGCAGTTTTAAGATTTACACCATTAAATAAAGAGAAAATAATTTCTCGTTTAAAATTTATAATAAAGAAAGAAAACATCACTATAAAGAATCAAGAAAAATTGTTAAATATATTATTTTTCATCAGTGAGGGAGATCTTAGAAAAGCAATTAATGCATTACAAATGGCTGTTGCTTTAGAAATTATTGATGATTTAAAACTTGATGAAATTTATTCAATCTCGGGCTATTTCAAACCAGAAATCCTAGAAAAATTATTTAATGCTTTAAAACTAAGCAAAATTGATGATCTAAAAGAGATACTTAAAAATCTTAGTGGATACTCAAGTAGAAATTTAATGAGACAAGTGCTATTAAAAATATCTCAAGAGAAGGGTTTAAATAATATAAATTTAGCAAAAATTTATAGTTACCTTGGAGAATACGAATTTAGAATAACTCAAGGTTCTAATTCAGAAATTCAATTAAATGCATTATTTAATATGATCAGTAGGGAGTTGAGATAAATAACAATGACTATTAATTCTCCCGTTTGGTCGGTTAAATATAGACCAAAAACTTTAAGTGAAATTTGTGGTAAAGAACAAATTAAATTTCAATTAAAAGAATATATTTCAAAAAAAAATTTCCCTCATTTACTTTTAACTGGTTATCACGGAGTTGGAAAAACTACTATTGCTAAATGTTTTGCTAAAGAATTTTTAGGAGGATCTTATAAATCTAATTTGAAAACTCTTTTTGCAGACGTTCCCATATCCAAAGAAGAAAGAAAGCAAGCTGGAATTAGATCGACATTTTCTACAGGGATGATTGGAAGTCGAGCAGGGAAGAAAAGATATATCCATCCATTCTTAGATATAAAAGTAAAACCATTCGTTCAGATAAAAGCTATTGGAGAAATTCCATTTAAAATATTAATTGTGAAAAATTTTGAAACTCTAGGACAATTTCAGCAAGGGTTTAGAAGGCTTATGGAGACTTATGGTTCTAATTGTAGAATAATTCTTATTACGTCTAAAATTTCAGCAATTATTGATCCTATTATATCTCGTTGCCAAATCTTATTTATCCCTCCTGTTGAATATAAAAATTTTAGCGATTTTATTGAAATAGTCTTAAAAAAGGAGAAAATTAAAATCAATGAACCAGCACTCAGAGTTCTTTATAGGTATTCAGAGGGTCGATTAAATAAAGCAATCGATATTTTACAATTAACTGCAATGATATCAACAAACATTAATTCAGAAGTGCTTTTCGAAGTTATTAATAGTGATAGGGATAAAAAAATAAAAGAACTTTTAAGACCTATTTTAAAAGGCGATTTTTCTGCTGTAAGAACACAATTGAGAAAAATTCGAAGAGAATTTAATTATTCTGCGCAAGAAATATATAAACAATTGTTAGATGAAATAATTAAATTCCCTCTTAGTAAATCTATTAAGATTCAATATATCAATTATATTGCCGAGGCTGATTTTAGAAGTATTGATGGTCAAGATGATGATATTCAACTTTCTAATTTAATTTCGAAAATGTGTCTATTATCTGAAAAATTTTAATTTAAATCAATAAGGAACAATATTTTGGAAGAGATAGAAAAAAAGTCTGAATTACCTTGGGTTGAGAAGTATCGCCCAAAATCTATAAAGGAGATGGCAAAACCAGTTGCAAAAATAAATAGACAAAAGGTCGATTTAATTGATGAGCTAATTAAATTTATTAAAAATTTTAAAAAAGAGAGTAAAGAAAAGGCAGTATTGCTTGAAGGACCACCAGGCATCGGGAAAACTTCTGTTATCTATGCGATAGCCAATGATCTAAACATGCAAGTAATAGAAACAAATGCATCTGATACTCGAACGCAAAAATCACTAAAAAGGAAATTAGATGAAGCTTCTAAGGCAAGAGATATGATGGATTTCATATTTAAATCAAAAAATAAAATAATCCTTATCGATGAAATAGATGGAATTTATGGAGTTAGTGATAAAGGAGCGATTCCAACTGTTTTGGAAATTATGATTAATAGTGAATTTCCAATTGTCATGATCGCTAATGAATATAAGAGAAGTTTAAATCCAATATATAAAAAAGTAAGAAAATTTGAAGTTCAACCCTTATCTGAGGAAGCTGTTATTAAAATACTAGAAAAAATCCTTAAAAGAGAAAATATAAATGATTTTAAACCTAAAGATTTAATTTCTATTGCCCAAAAGAACAATGGTGATCTACGTGCTTCCATAAATGATCTCCAAGGATTAATGCAAGGTGGAAGAAGCGCTGAATCTCTTAAAAATTTAGATGATCTTCAAAGAGATACCTCTGAAGTTATTTTTTCTCTAATACGGTCTCTATTTACAGAAGTAAAAACATTAATCGATGCAAAAAGATTACTTGATAAATCAGATGTGGATTATGATTTATTATATAGATGGGTTAATGAAAATTTGCCGAAATATATTAATTTAAATAATGAACTGGTCGATGCGTTTGAAAATATTTCCACTGCAGACCAAATATTTGGTCGAATAAGAAAATATCAAAATTGGGCTTTACTACCTTATTTTTTTGATTTATTTGGTGGAGGTGTCTCTCTTTCAAAAAAGAGGAGTTATACACCAAAATTTGTAAAAACTACTTTTCCTGAAATTATTTCAAGTAGAATTGGCAGAGATAAACTTTCTTTAGCAAAAAAAGTTGAGGATGTATATGAAATATCCTCTATTGAAGCAACAAGAACTGTAATTCCATTCCTCAAATTATTATCCTCAAAATCAATAAAAATAAAAAAAGAAATAAGCGATTGGTTGCAACTCGATTCAAAAGAGAAGCAGGTTTTGAAAAAATAGAGATTAATATACCTTTAAAGAAGTTTTTAATAATTTTTATAAAACATATATATTGCATTAACAAAAATCCAAGATGTAATGATAAATGTTACAGCCCATTCTGTTATCGGCCACCATGTAAATAAGTTAAACCCGATTACACCAATACCAATAAAACCATGAAAAGCTTGCAATTTTGAAAATTTAGAACTTTTTAAAATTAAAATGCTAAAAAGAGTTAAATAAAGAATCTCACATATCCAATTTATTAAAGTAAAAGTGCCATGAAAAAACAAAACAATATTGTTATTCTGTATTGCTGGAAAACATCCAATAAGCGCAAAAGAAACACAAGAAATAATAGAAGTAGTCACTGCACTTTTTTCAAGACTGTCATTAGTATTATTACTTCTAAGAACTCGACCAAAATAAATAAAAAATGGAATTGCCAATAATCCAGCCAAAATTAATCCTAAATTAAAAAATACTCCACCTGGGCCTACACCCAACTCGCTTATCATATTGAGAAGAAAATTATAGTTTGGAAATAAGATTAATGCAATAATGTTAAATAAAAGTCCAATTACAACTGATGATATACCATAAACACTCCCATGTGCAAATTTAAGAAGTTTATCAATAAGATTAACGTCGTTTTCCATAATTATTCAATTTTATAAATATTTCAAATTTTTTAAGGAATTAGTTGAAAATCATCGAATTAGAATATTATTAAAATTTTTTTATTGCGAATTCTAAAAAAATTCTTCATTTTAGTATAAAATTAAATAATTTAGGCTACCTTAAAATGAGTAAAAACCAGGGAAAATTTGAGTAATCCTTTTTATAGAATGGGATATTTTTATATTTAATAATTTAATAAAAATCATTTCCTTAAATTGGATTAAATATGGAGCCAGAATCGACTAAAATACTTCCTAAAAGCTATTTTAACTCAAAGTCTATCGCATTTCTAAGCGTAATGAGTGCATTGGGCGTGGTTTTAGCATTTTTATCAGTATATACGTTACCAATAGGTCCCGGTGTCGCAATTGACTTGTCACATGTAGGTACATATATTGTAGCTTTAAGTGGTGGACCTATATTAGGTTCAATAGCAGGAGCTATAGTAGGGCTTATTCCTGCTTTTCGTTTTGCAAATCCAGCTTTGATCCCAGGAAAAATTTTAACTGGATTCTCTGTCGGATTTATTTATTTTATTCTAACTGAAAAAATAACATTCTTTAAACAAAACAATTATAAAAAAATAATTGGAATTTTAATTTCGGGAATTGTAGGTTATATTCCAGAAATGATTTTCACGATATGGGATTTAAATATCGTTATAGGAATGCCAGAAGCTATAGTTATTGAAATTTTAATTAAAGCATGGATAGAAATTATCGTAATTTCAGCTCTTATGAGTATAATATTTAAAAATAAACAAATTTCAAACCTGATTAGTTCTTTAATTGGAGAACGAGAACAAATTAGAACGATTGAAATCTTAATTTTTGCTAGTATAATCGATATATCAATGATATTTTTAATGTTATTTTTCCTTCCATTCGACTTTTTTTCACATGCTTGGGGTTGGACTTGGACCAGTCAAACAGAATTTGAATATTTTATGTGGATAGTTGGACTAGCAATTATTTTAGCCGGAATTATATTATATATTGCATACGATCTGAAGATTAAAAAGAAAACAGAAATAAATTAAAAAAAATACCAAAAAATGATATTTCTTATTATTTTTCGATTATTTCTTTTACATAATAAAATCCGACTAGATTTCCAAAATCTGGATATTTTCTTGAAGCTAATAATATAATTACATGATTATTTAACTCAAAATGCCTATGATCAACAGCATATTGAACTGCTTGACTTATAATATCCTCTACGGGTTGATTAAAAAAATTTTCATCTGTAATATGGATTGGCATTACACCCCATAAAAGATTCAATTCTCTTGCAGTTCTTTTAAACGGAGTAATTGCATATATTGGTAGTGGTGGTCTATATTTAGAAATCATCCGGCAACCAAATCCTTTTCTGGTAATAACTAAAATCTTACCTTGATAGTTCAAATTTACTAATTGATGTGAAAGATCTAGAATACCTCTACCTAATAATTGTGTATGTTGTAGTTTTTCAGAGTCAAAATCAGCAGGATCTCGTGGAGGTATAATCTCAGAAGCAGTATTAGCAATGCGGTCCATATAACTCACACTTTGTATTGGAAATTTTCCCATAGCAGTTTCGCCTGAAAGCATTACAGCATCTGTGCCATCGAATACAGCATTGAATACATCATTTGCTTCTGCTCTAGTAGGGATTGGATTTATTGTCATCGATTCCAGCATCTGCGTAGCTGTGATTACAGGCTTTCCTAAGATATTACATTGCTTTATTATTTCCTTCTGTTTGACGGGAACTAGGTCTGGGGATATTTCAACGCCCAAGTCTCCTCTTGCAACCATTATTCCATCAGAAACATTTAATATCTGCCCAAAATTTTTTAAAGCTATCGGTCTTTCAATTTTAGAAATTAATTTGATTTCTGAATTACCAAAATTTTGCATCAATTTTTTAACGTTCAATACATCGGCTGCTGTTCCAACAAAAGAAATAGCTAAAAATTCAGGATCAAGCTTTGCAATTAATTTCATATCTTCTACATCTTTTTTAGTTGGAACTTTCTGTTTAAGCTCACCAGAAGGGATATTAACTCCTTTATTAGAGGAAATTGGCCCGCCCGAAATTACTTGTCCTATTATATGATCCTTTTCTTTACTTTTAATCTCAATTCGAATGATACCATCATTAATAAATATTAAATCTCCGATGTTTATATCCGAAAGAAAACCATCATAGGGGATGCTGAATTGTTCTTCATTTCCTTCAATGTTTTCTTCATAAATCTTTATTTTTTGATTCACATTCATAATAAATGGTTCTTTTATTGTTCCAACCCTAATTTTAGGGCCTTGTATATCGCACATTATACCAATATATTCATTTACTTCTCGAATTATTTTAAAAGTTTCAGTTTTTTGTTCATGCGTTCCATGAGAAAAATTTAATCGAAAAACATCAACACCAGTATCGATTAATCTTTTAATTGTGGCTTTATTATTAGAAGCAGGACCAAGTGTAGCTACAATTTTTGTTTTAACCAATTTTTCAGAAGACATAAAAATCAACTAGAAATAATTTTATTAATCAAATTAATCGGTCATTTCAGATATTTTAATTAATTTATGTTTTAACTCTTTATATAATTCTTTCATTATCGTTTTGGTTTTAAAAAAATCATCCTTATTTTTTATCTCTTTTAAACAAATTAAACTTAATCTAAATTGTTTAACTTTTAGGGGATATTGTGTCAAAAGTATGTTAGCTCTTTTTACTAAATCTCTAGCAATAAAAACAAGTAAATCAGAACTTTGATATGCTAAAATAAAAGATATGAAATAAAGATATTTTGGTTTGTTTTCAGGATTAATAAATTTTATTAGATAAAAACGATCTCTTAATTCATCTTCTAAAGAATAAATTGCTTTAACTTTATAGTTATGTCGTTTTTTTCTTATATTTTCTGAAATTGGGAGAAATTTTCCCTTTAATCTGTTATTTCTTAACTCGAATGTTTTTATAAATTCACTAAAAGAGCTCATAATAATTAAAGAAGAATATGAAATAATAATAATAATTTTTAGAAATAACTATTAAATTAAATCTAAATAACTTTCGTAATAGAGATTTAAGATTGAAAAAAAATAAAAAAAAAATGAATAAACTAATTATTTTAAAAACCTTCACTTGCCGAAAGCGCTGCTATTGCTCCATAAAATAATCCGTTTATAACTCCACTCAATACATAAGTTATAATTATAGTAACATCAACTAAGAGGGTACCAGCGATAATACCTAAGACTAAAGGAACAGCAGCACTAATAATAGCAATTAAGAACCAAGCTCCGAATGCTGCTCCTTTACCCCCTCCAGTTCGTCCAGCAATAATTGCGGCTAATATTGGCGGAACAATTAATCCTATCATTACTATTAAAGCTAGAAGCATTGCATCAGGAGCTGCAGCTAATACTGCTAATATTCCTAGAGTTAACCATGCATTTCCAGGGAGAATTAATATTGGAGCGAAAAGAGAACTAATGAATCCCATTGGATCTGTTGTTATCCCAGTAAAATAGAGATCTATTACATTTGCTAAAAGGGCACCGATTAATGCAAAGACAAAATTCAAAGCTACATAAATTAGTAAACCTAAACCGAAAGCCTTACCAAAACCCATTTATATCGTACTCTTTATTTTTTTTAAATTTTAATATTAATTATTTTAATATACTATAACTTAGGGATGTATAAATATATAAATTTTTTATGGTCCATTCTTTTAAATCGATTTTTTCTTAGTGGAAATTATTACCTTTCAGAAGTTGAAATACAAGAAGAATCCCCAATTATTATATTTTCTTTGATAAGATCTTCCAAAGTAGAGAAGTCTCCAATTAGACTACTTGAAGTAATAATTTTATTTAAGGATGTATTATCTCCAATTATTGTATCCGAACAAATACATTTATTTAGAACGACATTATCTCCAACAGAAACGTTAGGACCTATTATCGAATTGGTGATTTTTGCATTATCCCCAATTATTACTGGAGGTATTATTTTAGAAGATATAGAATTTCCTTTAATTTTTAGAGATTCATAAAGTGGATCAATTTGTTTTATCTCACTTAATAAATAGCGATTTCCCTCAATAAGACTCTCTGGACGACCAAAATCTAAGATTGTATCATGCATTTTATTTATTTTAACTGTTTTTCCCATATTAATTAATTTTTGTATTATTGGTGTTAGTTGATGTTCTCTTCCATTATCAAGTGGAATTTCGTATTGTTTCTGGATTAATTCAAAAAAAATGGAAGAAACTGAATTATTGATTAAATATGCTCCTGAAACAGCAAGGTTTGAAACATATTGCTCGGGTTTTTCTATTATTTTTTTTATATTGCCACCCTCATCACATTGCACTACACCATAGTATTCTGGTTGTTTTACTTCCTGCACGTTAATTAAAATATCAAATTGATTTTGATGAAAAGAAATTAACATTGTTGAGTAGTCACGTGTTGGTAATCTATCACTCAAAATGATAAAAAAATTGTCATTCTTTACATAATCTTTAGCTAAAAGAACGGCATCAGCGAGTCCCGAGAAATATGGAATATCATCATCAAAACCTAAGGGCTTTTGTTCTGTAAAAAAAAGATTATAATAATCTGAGTAATTTTCTTTTAAATAATCGGAAATTTGCCTTCCTTTATAACCAATGATAAATAAAATATTAGTTCCTTTTGGAAAATTGTTTTTCAATTTACTCAATAAATGGTCAATAAGCTTTTTCCCAGCTATTTTCAAAAACGCCTTAGGCTTTGTGTAAGTGAAAGGTTGAAGTCTTTTTCCAACACCAGCTATAGGGCACACAATCCACATATTTTGAGAATCCGTTTTTTAATTTTAATATATTACTGCCTTTACTTAAGAGTTATATTAAATCATAGGTTTTTAAATTTAGTATTATTCAATAAAATCAGAAGGATTGATATTTAATTAATGATTTAAAATTATTGATTTAAAATTTGATTCACGATTTGATATATTCTTGCTCTTTTTAACTGATCTTTAACGAGAGATTTCAACTTACGTAAGTAGTATCTATCAGAATTGTTCATTTTATCTTTATAGGCATATTTTTTTAAGATTAATGTTAATTTTTGATCAAGAAAAGTGGGAGGAATCTCCAATAATAACTCAATATTACTTGTTTTATTATTTGTGTTAAGATTTTCATTGGAATTGAAAAGTTCTTTATATTTATAGTTTAAATTATTTATCCAAGTAATTAAATTATCTAGATCCCCACGTAGATAAGTTCTTGAATTTAGAAACTTTTTAAAATCCGATACATAAGAGATGAAAGCATCTATTGGGTCTTTCGATTCTATTTCTTGCTTTTGACTCTTCCTAATTGACTCTTTTATTATTTTTAACTTCTGTTCTTTAAAGGGGGATATGATTTTCGTTTTTGATTTTGCTTTGTTATTTTTCGAGTTATCCTCATCCAACCATTTATTTAAAGCCATCGTTACAATATCGTTACAATCATTAAATTTTTATAATCTTCTTATTAAATGTTTAATGTGATTAATAATGGATAATTTAATTAAGACTAAAATCAAACCTAGAGGCATTATTTTTGATTTTGGTTTCACACTATTCCATTTTGAGAATCCATCGCTTGAAAGATATATAGAAATTGAATATCAAGGGCTAAATTTAGTTGCGGAATTTTTAAAAAGCGAGGGGCTTTTAACTGATGAACTTTTTGAGATATTTGTTGAAAATGTTAAAAAACAGAATATAAAATTTTTACAACTTTGTTTTAGAACTAAATAGAATATCCAACTGCTTATATTTTAGAACTTGTTTTGAAAAATATTAAGGAATTGGACCCTATAAAAGTGAAAAGATACATAACACCTAAAGTGTTAAATGAATTATCTGATAAATATCATTCTTTTTCTGATGATGCATGGATTCCTTTTGAAGATACACGAAAAACTCTAGAAACTTTAGCTGAAGTAAAGATAAAGACAGCTGTGTTATCTAACACCCGGCACCACAATAGCATAATTAATATGTTAAATAAACACCATCTTTTTGATTATTTTAATGTGATTATAACATCTGCAGATTTTGGTAAAAGAAAACCTAATATAGAAATATTTCAACATACTCTTAAAAAATTAGGCTTATCACACTGTCCAGAGAATTGCATTATGATTGGAGACGAAGCAGCGGATATGATTGGTGGAAAAAAAGCCAAATTAAATACATTTTTAATAAAAAGATCTTTTAAATTCCCTTTCGAACAAGATATCCTGCCTAAATATAAACCAGATTTTAGAATCAATAAGATTTCTGATCTCTTAAATTATATTCATATTTAACTCTCTTTTTCATGTTTAGATTCGGGTTCTACCTCATTTGCATCTAAAAATTCAACCATATTTTTAATTAAATTTTCAAGAAATGTTATTCTGCTTTTCTCATACATTATTTTTAGAAAATAATCTTCCAATTTATCTTTTAATCCTTTTAAATGTCTAATATTTAATTTCTGCAGTTCGATATAGGAGTTTCTATATAAATTCAAAATTTCTCTTAAGGATAAATTTTTACTAGGGCGAATGCAAGTTAAACCGTAATCCAATTGTTCTTTATATTTCCACCAATCAAGAAAATAAAATTCACTTCCATACGTTTCTCTATAATAATCTAAATTGCAGTATAATGGCGTTCCTGGAAAATTTCGAAATAAATTATAATTTAAATTAACTAAATCAATTTTTTCAGAAATTTTTTTCGAAAATTCAAATGTTTCCTTAAAAGATTCCCTTGTTTCACCAGGATGATTGATAATAATATTTAAAACGCAGAATATCTCCAACTTTTCCGAAATTTTCATAATTTCATTAAATTTTTCTATATATTGAGTAGGATTTTTAGTTTTATTCATGATTGAAAGCATTTTTTTCGAATAAGACTCCAATCCGTACATCAAAGAGATGTTTCTTTTATAAAGTTTAGTTAAAACATCTTCATTTAAAACATCCAACCGGCATTCGGTCCATACGTGAAAATCAGGCTCTATAGGGTATAAATCCAGAAATTTTAACAACCATTGCCGACTAAAGCCGAAAATTGGATCATAAAAAGCATAGGATTTAATATTATTAATTTCACCAAATTTAAGCATTGATTCAAATTCCATTTTTGCTCGGTTTGGTGTATAACTTCTCCATCTTTTATGTACGTTCCCAGTTCCTTCAATTAATTTTTTTTCCATACAAAAGGAGCAATTAAAAGGACAACCCCTACTGAGAGATATGCTCAGAGTAGTGAATTCCTTTAAATATTTGTTGTATAAAGAGAAGTCAATCACTGGAAGATCGTCTAATTGTTCAACTGAATCGTTTAGATACTTTTTTGGCGTTTTTTGCTTTTTAAATCCATCATTAATAATATCCAGGAAGGATCTTTCACCCTCTCCAATAATAATATAATCTATAGGCGTCTGGTCAAATATAAAATCCTGAGGGACAGAGCTTACCTGGGC
>JAHLWE010000055.1 GCA_019058135.1 Promethearchaeota archaeon
ACTAAATGCTTTTAGTAAATAATATCGAATTTTTTTCACTTGTGTAAATAACTACATCATCCACAATTAATATATATTCAAACATAACTAAAAGTCCAGAGGCACTCACTGAACTCGCATAGAATTGTGCAGTAAGGATTTTTCCTTCGCCCGGCCAAAGATCTTTTTTAAATAACGTATAATTATAACCAATATTGCCTTCGCCCCACGTGAATGCACTTCTAGTTAAACTCTCACCAGAAGGAATGGAAACAGTAACAAGATTAGAATAGATCAATACTTTTACTACTACATCCTTTGCTATAAGTGGGAGATTGTAATCAACTTCTACTTGGATTCTCGAATTGGCTGGGTTCGGATACTCTATAGAAGAATCATAAGTATAACTAAATGAGACATCTCCTTCGCTTGGTTCTTCTTCGGCTGTTATATTTAAAACGTTATATGCCTCAATTGCCGACACACCATAACCGGGATCCACACCTGAAAATCCATCGACTAACCCTACTAATTTTAATTCTTGAATCCCACCTACTCTAGCATAGGTAGGTACAAAATAATAAAGGGAACCAGCCAATGGATAGATTAATGTATTTCCGTGTCTAGGATTTGTAATTAATTCAATTTCTTTGGTTGCTGCAGTACCATAATATTCTCTAGCTGTTACTGGTCCAATTAAATTAACGCTAGTTAGATCTCTTGTATGATAAAATATTGCTTGTCCAAAATTATCTCCATGTCTTATTACGTATAAACCTGAAAGAATTCTTGCCTCTCTACCAATATACTCAGCTAAATCAACTCCAACATACTCAATACCATCACCTAAATCAGTTTCTATATAGAATAGATCTCCACCATCTGGTCGCTCATGAAAATCATCACCTCTTCGGAATGTCGTAGGTTCTTGAACATGATAAATATATTCCCAATATAATTGGTTTTCAAAAAGCGTTTCAGGGTATCTTAATTGATATTTTAACCAACTTGGTACATTCTTCCATGGATATTTCTCGAGATAGATTTTCCAAAATGGATAAGTCAAGTCATCTTTAATATTTTCTTTTAAAGCAGGATTCTTGTAAAATGTCATTCTGCCATCCAAAACATCTATTAAACAGATTCCTAAAAATCTATATATAGGACTCTTGGAATAAGACCCTATAACAATATTAGTGCATATAGAAACCCCATAATATACTTTACCAGCATTCGTATTAAAAATAAGATATGGATCAGGATCTATCCAAAGCCCGGGTAAAAGTGCTTCAGAGACTCTGGTTTTTATATTTCTATTAATTAAATAACTACTTTCTGTTAAATTTAAAGCGTATGGAAATAATCCTAGGTTAGAAGTAAAAAAAAATTGCTCTAGTCCCTCTAATTCTCCGTCTGGTGCTCCTTCATATGCATGTTCTAAGTTTTCAATTCCTGCTGACCACGTTGTATTTAAAAGAATATCTGCCTCATATGCCCCAAGACCTGCTTCAGTAAAATCAAAAAAATCTTCCTCTTGTGTAATATCATAATATTGTGCAGCAAAGATAGTACTCTCGCGTTCACCAAAAAATATTGGATAATTCGAAGATACATTAAAAACATTTAGATATTCACTTTCAGTTGTTAATAAATCACCAGTGAACGTATCCATAGCAAGAAATCCTTCCACATGATCAAAAAGGGCTGTATGTAACTCTACTCCACCGGGAGTTATGCCAGACATTCGTAGAGTTTTTGGTGAAACCCAATATTCATTCCCTCCAATATAGATAATATCACTATCTGCTATAGATTCATATTTTGAAGCAATCTGTGCAGACATTTTCTGAATAGCTACACTTTGATCATATTGACGGATGAGAGGTATAATTTGCGAATCGAGAGTAATAGTAGATTTCGTATAATTCTCTATAGTACGTTCTTCAAACATGTCCAATCCAGCGCAGATTCGAGTCCACTCGACTTCACGGGCTATTTTTTTATTCCATCTTTCTATATTCCATGTGTAAGTATCTGATTCAATATTAACTGCCACTGGTATGCTAATAATGAGTGGAATTATAATAATAACTATTAACCCAATGGCTAATATACCCATTTTTTTCTGGTGGGAACTCACCATTATAAAACCTCTTCCATGTTTCTTAATAAATAAAAACCCATATCCATAAATTATAATCCCCAATACAATAAATCCAATAAAACCAAGAATTAAGGACCCCGATTGCAGCAGATTCAAACCGTCCAAGGCAAATATCGGTAAATTAAATAAAACTAATCCGAAAATAATACCTATAATCAAAAAGAGATCTGCAAGAGCGTAAAAATCGTTCCTTCTAAGATATGAATTTTTTATTATGTTTAAAATAATCCGAAAAATAATAACTCCCAAAACAAAATTTATTATGGGTAAATAAAGCGCCGCATAGAGAAAGATACTTGTTTAATCCGTGCTATTTTGATCAAAAAGCACATTAAATGCATTACTCATCAGATTTGGAGATAAAT
This sequence comes from Promethearchaeota archaeon, assembly GCA_019058135.1. Taxonomy (GTDB): domain Archaea; phylum Asgardarchaeota; class Lokiarchaeia; order Sigyniarchaeales; family SOKP01; genus 6H3-1. Next base: position 2,509 of record JAHLWE010000055.1, read on the forward strand.
CAAAAATTTCATTATCGAAAAGATAAATTGCCCAACTAAAATATGAAGTTGCATCAATCAATTGACCAATTAAATAAAAAACTCCAAAACCTATTGTACACCAATAGATCATTGCTTTAATCCTAGATGTTCGACCCCATCCAAAATAAGTGCCGAGGAGAGTAAAAAGAGATCTTTCTGGGGGAATGCTCATGATAATTACGCCTAAAAAGGCTCCAATTAAGGCAGTTTTATTTAATATAAAATTTGCACTCCACAAATTTAATGTGAAAATCTCGACATAATTTAGTCCTCCTGCTTTATTAGAATACAGTTGAATTTGTAAATTTATCCCAGCAGTCCAGCTCGGGATTAACCAAAATATTGCTAAAAAGAAGATAATTAAAATTAACGGTATCAAGAGTAAAAGATATTTTTTAAATTCTTTTCTCCTTTTTATTGGAGTGTATTTATATCGAGGTTCTCTTGAGGGTTCTTTAATATCTTTTTTGTAAGGACCACGTTCATATGGAGGTGTAATCTTTTTGCTGACTTTAAATTTTTCCTCCTTAATTTTCCCTTTTTCGATTGCATCTGGATAGAGTAGTTTTTCTTTTTCTTTTTGCTCCTCATTTGCTGCCCTACAATCTTTGCAGTAATAATTAAACTTGTCATGTTTCTTACAAGATTTCTTCTTATTTTGCGACATATTTATCATTAAATTTTTTTATTTATTAATAATACGATTTAAATAGATGTATTTTATTTATTTATTATTTTAGATTATATTATATTAAATTGCAATAGATATATAGTTTAAGTGCATTCAACATGGCAAAAAAGAAAAAATTACGGGATGATTTTGAATTTTATTTTAAAAGAGGAGATGAAGAAAAAATCAAACAAATGTTAGTTGATTATCCTTGGTTATTAGATGAGCAACAAAAACGTATGGATAGTGATATTGGGCAACAAAATGAAATTCTAGCGGCTCTAGGAGTCATGGAAGATGAACTTAATTCACCAGTGCCAATTGATGAAATAATATTCTCACTACGCGTGGATTTTAATATTCAAAAGAAAAGAGATGAAGTACTCGAAGTTCTAAATAACATAAAATCACTTGGTTATGTAAAAAAAGAGGAGAATGGATGGAGTTTAACCTCTGATGGAGGCCGAATGTGCGATCAATTTCTAAATAACATTGACCTCTGAAAGAGGCCGAATGTGCAATCAAAATTAGAATAATTGAAAAATCATAAACTTAAGAGATTAATTATTTCCTTTTTTTCAAATTTTATAAATTTTAGAGGGAATTTTGACATAAAAAATTAAAATTATAGTCTTCTTAATATCAAATATCCATTTATGCAATTAAAAATCAATGAAATTAATAATACAAGTGTTTTATTGTTATTTGTAGTATTAGATCTTAAAACTATAAAAAAGTAGTGAAAATTATTGAAAAATCCCGCTAATTCAGATAATGTTGATGATGATCTTGTAAAACAAGTATTTAAGATAATCAATATGGGGAAGGAACTTATTGAATTGGATAAATTCAATGATGGTATTGACTGTTATAATAAAGCCATAGATATATTGAAACAGATACCTGGTTATGAAAATGAAGTTCAAAAAACTGAAAAATTAATTGAAGAGGCATATAATAAATATAATCAAATTTTTCCGAAAAGCGAACAAAAGAGTGAAGAAGTAGATAAAGCTCAGTTAAAAAAAGAAAAATTAGCGGTTTTCGCTAAGAAAAAAGAAGAAATAGAAGAAAAAAGTAAATTGGCATATGATTATTTGGAAAACGGGTCAGATTTTAGCCAATCCAATCAATTTGATAAAGCTCTTGAGAAATACATGCAAGTAAAAAATATTTTTCAGGAGATAGGTTGGACTTCAGAAGTTCCTAAGGTGGAGCTGCTAATTAAGGAATTGAATGAAAAGAAAAATGAATTTCTAAAAACACAGGAAAAAAAACTAAAAATTATTGAAAAAAAGAAAAAAATAACAGAAAAAGAACAAGAAATAATTTCACAACATGGAGAATTTCTACAGAAATCTGAAGATATAAAAGAAACAAAATTAAAAATGTATCAACAAAAAAAGCAAAAAGAAAAAGACCTAAGTATGGAAGCATATGATCTGTTGGGTGAAGCCTCAGAGCTAATCCAATCCAATGAATTTGAGAAAGCACTAAAAAATTATAATCAAGCAATACAAT
>JAHLWE010000056.1 GCA_019058135.1 Promethearchaeota archaeon
ATATAATCCAATCGAAATTCAATGATATTTGGTCCCAATATTAATATTTCATCAATTTTTTTTTTCAATTGATGGATTTCATTTGTTTCTACTGGTACTGGAATACAAATATTCATTTTCTATTTTTTAAACACTTATTTTAATATAATTTTAAATTTAATTTAAGAAAAAAAGAATAAAAGAGAATAAATTTTAATCTCGATAACCAATTGCTTTTTTAATTTCTTCTTCAGACATTGCCAATGTATCCGTAGAATCAATTTTTTGTAATAAATTCTTATTCTTATAATGCTCTATTATTGGTTTAGCATTTTTTTCATATACATCCAACCTGTTATTTACTGTCTCTTCAGTATCATCTGAACGATGTTTTAATTCGGTACTACATTTATCACAAATCCCTTCCTTTTTAGGTGGTAAAGTATATATATTATAAATCGCATTACACTTAGGACAGGAGACCCTTCCTGTTAGCCGTTTCATGATAATATCTCGTGATACTTCTAATAATAAAAAGGCATCAATATCAGTTATAGCATCAAGGGCTTCCGCTTGTTCTATAGTGCGTGGAAAACCATCAAGTAGAAAACCATTCTCATTCACATCATTTTGACTTAACCTATCTTTTATCATATCTATTACAACATCATTCGGAACAAGAGCACCATCATCCATGTATTTTTTTGCTTTCAACCCTAATTCAGTTTTATTCCTTAAATTCTCTCGAAAAATATCGCCTGTGCTTATATGAGGAATTTTAGGTAAAATTTTTTTAAATTGTCCAGCAAATGTGCCCTTACCACCTCCAGGGGGGCCAAATAATACATACTTCATATTAAAATTTACACCAATAGCTAATATAGTTTGAATTATTAATATTTAATAATTAATATATCGTTTTTTTCTAATTATTATTTACAATAATAATAAATATTGAATATACTTTATTGCTATAAATTAAAATTAAAGAGGAAGTGGTTTTTTTGAGTATTGAATTAACTGAGCCAAGAATAAAAGGGAGTAAAAGTTTGGAAGAGTGTATATTTGAGAGGGTAAGTGTTAGGAGTTTTAAGGATAAGGAAATTGAAATCAAAAAAATATCCCAAATTTTATGGGCAGGTCAAGGTAAAAAAGGGTATAAAAAGACCGTCCCATCAGCGGGTGCCACTTATCCTTTAGAGCTATATGTTACAATTAAAGGTAAGGGTTTTTTTCATTACAATTCTAATAAAAATCTATTGGAATTAAAAAGAAAAGGTGATTTTGGAAAAGATTTAGCTCAAGCATCTTTAGATCAGATGTTTATCTATGAAGCACCAATGAATATCATAATTTGTGCTGATTTCAATAGAACATGCGATCACTATGGTAAAAGAGGTGTGAGATACGTTTATATGGAAATTGGTCACTGCGCACAAAATATTGAATTAGAAGCAGTTGCGTTAGGGTTAGCATCCGTTCCTATCGGTGCATTCCATGATGATGAGGTAAAGAAAGTATTAGATATACCTAAAAATCTTGAACCGTTATATATTATTCCTATTGGATATCAAAAATAAAAACCTATTTCTTTAAAACCTCATTAATTTTATCAGCTAATTTTTCAAAATCGAAAGGTTTTTCAAAAAAATCAACTGCTCCAATTGAAAGTGCTTCTTCTCTAACCGTTTTATCTGCACTAGCAAAAATAATTTTTGGGTTTTTTCCAAGACTAATAATTTCTTTTGTAGCATCAATTCCACTTTTAATCGGCATCCGATGATCCATTAAAATAATATCTGGTTTTTCTGAAAATGATTTAAATTTCTCAACAGCTTCCTGCCCATTCTTTGCAATCTCAATAACTTGAAATCCCCAAAAACTCAATAATTTTTGATATAGATCTCCGATTGCTCGATCGTCCTCAACGATAAAAATGTTTGTTATTTTCCTAAACCTCTGGAATTATTATAATAAAATTACTTCCTTTTGAATAATCTCCTTGAATTTTATCTTCCGCCCAAATTTCTCCATTATATAGTGATATAATTTTCTTTACTAATGATAACCCCAACCCCATACCACTTGTGCTCTTATCTGCTCTATAAGCCCTTTCAAAAATTATCTCTTTTTGATCATCAGAAATTCCGTAACCATTATCAATAAATTCCATTTTAAGAAATTTACTACCCTCTTTTTTAATTTTTGAAAATTTAATGAGAATTTCAACAATTGGGCGTTCATTATATTTTACAGCATTAATTAATATGTTTTCAAATACATCTATTAAGAGATCATTTGCTTTGGCAAACACTTTTTTTTTTTCGGTCTCAATCTCTACATTAATTTTTCTCTTCGGGAAATTTTTCTTCGAAATCTCAACTGATTCCTTTAAAACCTCACAAACTTCTATGGGTTCTTTAAGAATTTGAGCCTTATCCAAATCAGATAGTTTTTGTACATTTGAGATCAAGGTTGCACCCCTTTTAACTTGCTCTTTTGTGGTATTAAACATACTTCTTACTTCAGGTAATATAGTTTCCTCACCTAAATAATGTGTAGCAATTTCTATTGAAGATAATATATTCTGAAGAATATTATTCATATCGTGAGCAAAAAGATCCTTATAAAAATTAACACGATTATAAGCTTCGCGATAATTCTCTTGCGATTCTTTTAGTTTTTGTTCTGCTTTTTTCCTCTCTGTGATATCCTGTATTATAAATTGTATCAAGGATTGATCTTCTATCTTTATTAAAGAACCATGGAGATTTGTCCATATTACACCTCCAATTGATCTACTTAATGGAAACTCAAATGATTCTGTAGCTTCACCTCTAAGCGCTTGTTTGAACTGCTTTTCGAATAATGGTATAAGAGGTTTATTTCTCTCATTTAATGAGAAGATTTCTCTGAAATTTCTTCCGATTAAGTAATCTTTCGTATGCGTAGAAAGAAAATGATTTGTAGCAGTATTACAATCTATAAGATTTCCTTTTAAATCTAAAAGACCTATGGAATATGGAGAACTTTCGAATAAATGTCGATATTTTTCTTCGGATTCCCTTAATTTTTGTTCCCAATTTTTTCTTTC
>JAHLWE010000057.1 GCA_019058135.1 Promethearchaeota archaeon
AGAAAGAGGAGTATTACTTATCCAATTTAAAAACTTACTAAAAAAATCGACATCGTCAGTTAAAATGTAACCTAAATTAATCCAAACTTTATCAGGAACAAGTCCTTCATTATTAAACAATGTTTTTTCGATAATCTTTAAACTTTCTTTATTATTTTTAATTTTCTGTAATGCTTTAAAATTAACCCCATTACTTATTTTAAAGCTTTCAATGAATAGCTTTTGTGCTTCTATTTTATTCCCTGCAATTTCTTCAGTCAATCCCAAATAATAATAATTTTCATCAAAAAATTGATTGATTTTTTTAGAAGCAATGAAAAATTCTTTTGCAGTATTATATTTCTTTTGCTTAAATCTTATTTTTCCTTGAATGTATTGTGTTTCAAAATCTTCAGGATCGCTCAGTATTGCTTTATTGAGAAAGTCTTCACTTTCTTTGAATTTTCTTAACTTATAAAGAACCTTTGCCATAAAACCATAAGCAGTACTATAATCACTATCAATTTCAAATATGTTTTTCAGAAGTTTGTATGCTTCTTCGATGTTATTCTCACTATATCTGAATTCGGCTTCCAACAACATGTTTTCTAATTTAGAATTCATCTGTAAATGAACTCAAGAATTTTTTTATCCAATATGGTTAATTTAATTTTATTATTTTCTATTAATTAATTTTTCTGTAACTCATTATTAATTCCTATTTTTTTTATTGAATTTAAAAAATCTGAAGATTTTTTCTTTTTATATCATGCTAATGCATTAAACCCCTCAAATTCTTTCAATTTACTTTTAGTTTTTCTTGTTTTTGTTGATTGTATTATTGATTTACAGATTGTCAAGTTTATACCTGTTTTATGCCGCAACATATGAGGGTTTTCAGAAAGAATTTTTGATGCTATATGATATCCAGCATTGTACAAAATCCGACCCCTGACTCTTCCTACATTCCTCAACCTTAAAACTAAATCAAATAATTCTTCACGAATTCCGTGTGTAATTCGGATTATTAATGTTTCACATAAATTTGCTGTTTGATCATCATCTAGAAAGGAAGCAATTATTCCAATAAATTTGATAATTCTGATAACGTTTTTTTTAATCGAAAATAAGTCCCCCGCATAAATTTTAAATTCATCTAGAATATTTTGTAAAGGTTCTTCATCTGCCCACCAAATGAGTGGTTTCATCATCTTCACATCTCTAATTCTTGATTCAGATTTTAAAACAACAAAAGAACACTTAATTAAACTTTTAAAATTATTGATCTCACCATTTTCTAACATTTTTCTAATTTTTACACCGCTTGAAGGATATAGATATAATTTAATTATTAATTTTCCAAAATTCGAGCAAATTAATCTATTTCTTTCTTTCAATAAAAGACCTTTCTCAATTAAATAATCTAAAATATATTCTCCCCTCACGCTTTTGGGAATTATATCATTCACATATTTTGTTATTCTTACATCGGTCTGAGAAACCAAAGATAAAAGAAAACTACTTATGTGATTGCAAAAAATAAAGCTACAAGAATTTTGTCCTAGTAGATCTTCTCCAACTCTATTATTAAAATTGCAACTACAGGTAATTCCATTATCTATATTAAATCTTACATGAAAGACTCCAAAATCAGTTTTGACAATTCCATCTATTGAATCCTTTGAAATATTTGTAATTTTTGTCTGAAAATTGGAATTTTTGATTTTTTCTAATATCTCTGGGTTTGAATGCAATTTCAATATATTTTCTGGTGTTATCTCTTTAATTCGTAGGAATTGATCTATGGGAATTATTTTATCCTTTATGCAATTCCAGTAATATGTTTTTTCAAAAAAATTTTTTAGTTCATTAAATGAAATGGATTCTTGCTCAAAAACCCTTAACAATACTTGTTCTCTTAAAGTTTCAGTTGAATTTATGGCTGATTGAATGAGATTATATATAGGAACCAATCGCTTCCCATCCTCTCCAATTTGAAAATAGTGATCCTCCACCCATATTTTTTCTTCTATATTTTTTACAAATATTATTCCATAACCTTTAAGATCTAAACCAGGTCTGCCTGCACGACCTAACATCTGGAAAATTTGATTTCTTGAAAAAGGCTCAAAATAAGTAAATCCATTGCTAAAATCTTCATAAAATTTAGAAAAATCAGTAATATTATCTACACTTGTTTGATACCTTTTAAAGTCTTTAATAATTACCATTCGAGCTGGTGTGTTTATTCCTGCCGAGAGAGTTGTTGTGGAACAAATTACTTTTAAAATTCTCTTATTGAAATATTCTTCGATTATTTGTCGTTCTTTTGAGAGAAGCCCTGCATGATGGAAAACTACACCTCCTTTTATGCAGCTCTTTAATTCGGTAATTCCTCCCTTGATGTTTTCTAATTGCCGGGATAGTCTTTTACAAATTGATAGTTCTTGAGGATCTAACTTTTTCTTTATAAAATTTTTCAGGTATAGAGCAAGCTTTTGCGCTTCCTTTCTTTTATTTACGAATATTATTATTTGGCCTTTTTTCTTTAAAATTTCATTTACGTAATGTTTAATGGTTGAATCTTTATTTTGAGACACTTTAATATCATATTTTAAGGGAACCGGCCTTTCATTAGAAATTATTAAGATAAATTCTTGCCCAAGTGACGATAGCCAGTTGCAAAAAAATTCAGGATTTGCTACTGTGGCAGATAAAGCAATAATTTGAGGATTAATCAAAAATTCATTCAATCTAACAATTAATGATTCTAACCGCGGACCTCTCTCGCTCTCACCAACACAGTGTATTTCATCAATAATAATTGTAGTAATTTCATTAATCCATTTTTCTTCTTTATAATTTCTTAATATCGAGTCCATCTTCTCATATGTAGTTATAATTATATCGGCTTTCTGAAGTTCCTTATCGTCAATGACAATATCCCCGATTGATAATTCTGTTTTTACTCCGTATTTTCCATAATTTCTTCTGAAATAAAGATATTTTTCTGAAGCCAATGCCTTAAAGGGAACTAAATAAATTGCCTTTCCACAGTTTTTGAAAATATTATTAACAATACACAGTTCGCCAATCAATGTTTTTCCGCTACCGGAAGGTGCAACAACTAAAAAAGATTTATTAAAATAGAGTCCCTTAATAATTGCTTCTTTTTGGATATCTCGTAAATTATAAATATTATTTTTTAATAAAATTCTAATTATTCTCTCATCATCTATATATTGATTAAGTTCTGAGATTATTTCCTCCGGTGATTTTTCAAAATTAGTGGTTGTCATTTTTTCTTAAGAGGTTCTTTAATTAATCTAGATTGAACCTTTTTTAAATCAGTTAAATATTGCTAAAATTGCAATTTATAAAGAAAAAATCTCAAATAAACTACAAATATCTTAAATAAAACCATTTAATACTTTTTTTTCTCACTTCTTTTATTTAAATAGTTTGATTTTATACTTCTCCTAATATGGAATCAAAATTATTTGATCCAGATGACATAAAAATTTCATGCTCGGGAATATGGAAAACAGAACGGGATCATAGTATTTTATATTTTGGGATTAAATTAGAGAATAACTCAGATTTTAATATTTATAATATCAAATTTTTCTTACATAAAATTCCCTTAAATATGAAATTAGAGCCAAAACAAATTCATAGAATCCCAAATTTGAATCCAAAAACGAATATCTCAGTTTATTTCAGGTTAATTCCTAGAAGAGATCCTATTTTTGATACTTTAGAAGGGTTTGTTTCATATCATGATCTGCGAGAAAAAATACATATTAGAGATATCGAGCCTTATGAAATCGAATTTCAAAGAGATTTATATACATCGAATAAAATTTTCATAAGGAATTTGAACCAAAAAGTTAAGTCTTCTTCTATTTAAGTGTTTTCACCAATATAAAAAAAA
>JAHLWE010000058.1 GCA_019058135.1 Promethearchaeota archaeon
AATGCTCTTCTTTTATTATATTTGCCCAAAATAAGAAAAAAGTGCCAAATCCGATATTTTTTAACAATTTAAACATAATTCATTTAATATATATCCATTGGAAGAAAGTTAAAAAAAAAGATTAGACTTATAAATTACAATTTCTAAAAATTGTGTTACCAACAATTTAATAAAAAGTATTTAAAAAATTATTAAAATAAAACAAAAATATTTAAGTGATTTAAATATGGAAAAAAAACAATACATCACAATAGCAATAGTTGCCATTATTGCAATAGCAGGTGTTTCCGGCGTAGTTGTGTATATGAATATGCCAAAAGGTGGTACTTTCATCTTTGGAACGATGTATGGTCCTGTGGACCTTGATCCACATCAAGCATGGGATGATGCTTCAGTTGATGTAATTAATCAAGTTTGTGAAGGTTTATTAGTCGTTGATATAGCTGATCCAAATTTAGCCATTATACCAAACTTAGCAACATCCTACTCATGGAGTACTGATAATAAAGAAATTACATTTATACTCAGACAAGGAGTTAAATTCCATGATGGAACTGACTTTGATGCTACAGCAGTGAAATGGAACTTTGACAGATTATATGGCTTGATTGACGAAGTCCAATTAGCAGAACTATGGCTTCTCCCAACTGCCGAATGGATTATTAAAGAAACTGTAGTAGTTGATACTTACACAGTAAAGCTCGTGTTAAATGAACCATACGCTCCACTCTTAGGATTATTAGCTTCTTGGAGCGCATTTTTCATGTCACCTGCATCAACTAATAAGACTGCTCTTATTGATACAGCAACTGGAGATCTAGTTGGAACTGGACCATATATCTATGATGCAACTGAGGCTGAAGTTGAGGTATTATTCACTCCAAATGCAGATTACTGGGGTGGTAAGCCAGCAGTTGATGATATGGTTTTCTCAATAATTACTGATGCAGAAGCGAAGAACGCCGCATTATTATCAAAAGAGATTTCCTTGATTGATTCTCCTATGCTTTCAATGATCCCAACATTTGAAGCAGACCCGGATATTCAAGTGGCTGATAGACCACCATCCTTGTCAATTCAATATCTTGGAATGAATAACGAGTTAATTCCAGTAGCAATGAGAAAAGCAATTGCATACGCTCTTGATTATGACTATATTCTTGATGAACTCATGCAAGGTTATGCCATGAGAATGACATCCCCCATTCCAAAAGGTATATTATATCATAACGATGCTTTTGATTACCCTGTTCTCGATCTCACAATAGCAAGACAGGCTCTTCTAGATGCAAATTGGCCAGGAACTGAGGGTTTAACTGTGACTGATGACGCTGCCTGGGTAGCTAAAGCTGCAAGTGCTACTCCACTTGCAACATATAACTATACTTATAATATCGGGAATGAAATGCGAGAAGATATGTTGATTGTATGCCAAGATAATTTTGCAAAAATTGGAGTAGCAGTCACAGATGCTGGTATGACTTGGGGAGATTATATTAAACGAGGATATGAAGTAGGTGACCTTCATAGAAATATGTTGGAACTATGGTGGCTTGGTTGGATTCCTGATTATAACGATCCAAGCAATTTCATCAATATGTTGATGACAAATACGGCAATTGCTTCTAATATGGCTAAAGTTGATGATGCACAGTTACAAGAATGGATGGAAGCCGCCGTAACTGAAACCGATTCAGCTGCAAGAAAAGTATATTACGACAATATACAACAACGCTGTGCTGAAGTAATATATCCTTGGTGTTATGGTTATGTCTCCAATGCTCCATGGGCCGGTGTTGCCAACCTAAGAGGTTACATACCAAACGCAATGAAAGATATGTTTGATACCGTCTATTTCGTATAATACAATCCTATGTGATAAATAAAACTGACTATATGTATAAAAATTAATTAAATTTTCTTTTTTTTATTATTTTTTTATTATATTTCTATTATTAAATTTCTATTACACTTAAAATGAGCTCAAATAAATTAATGAAAACATATAAGAGTGATCTCGCGCCAGTGGGCTTCTATTTTGATATATTTACTTCGGAGATTTTTAGAATTCCCGTAATGCCAATTCCAATGAGAATTGATAGATTATTCAAAGGTGAATCAACATTTTTCATATTACCTGATATGATTAAATTGAATCTATTAATTAACGAGTTGGATCTTGTTTTGAATATGAAATCTTTTTTATTGACTGGAATTAATAATTTAATAAATTTTGCAAAAAATAAATATAAAGAAAAGACATTCTTAACTTTAAAACCAGAAACAATAACCCGTTGGTTTGAAAAATCCATTGAATTAAAAACAAATATTCCAAGTCTGACAGATGATTTCACATTTTTATTTTCAGAATTTTTAAAGTTTTATGCTTATTGTGAAAATCAAGGAATAGACTCAAAAAATGAAGAATATCATTCAGAGCTTATAAAATATTGTGAAAATGTATTTGTTTACTTTAAGGAAAGAATTGAACAAAATAAATTTGAAATTGAAAATAAAAATATCAAAAGAATTGCACAATTTTATAAAGAAAAAAAGGATCAATATTATCCAGAAATTGTTTCTGTTGAAGTGAATAATTTAAAGGGTAAAAAAAAAAAAAGAATTTTGTCCCGTATTTGATTTATGATGACGTTATTGATGTTTTTTCTTATAATAAGAAATTACTATCTGAAGGTTCTAAGAACAAAATCAATTTAAAAATCTGGAATAATAATGGTATAATATATAAACGATCTAATATTGAAAAATTCAACCCCGAATGTGATTTGAAAAATTTTAAATTGGAAATTATTGATTTGGAGCACTTATTATGAAAATTAAAATAGATCTAAGTAGGCAAGGTAATTTTATCTTAGCTATTCTATTAATTCATTTTATTTTTTTCGGATTTATATGTAATATTTATCTAAGAACTATTGAGGAAGAACTAGTATTTTTATATCAGATTTTATTTAATCCATCCACTATTTTATCATTAGTAATTCTCATTGCTATTATATTTTTAATGGTACTTAAAGAACATTTCTTTGAATATGGGATTAGAAATAGTATATGGCTCGTTCCAATTATAATCCTATTATCGTGGTTTTGGTATTGGTTACTTAACGGATTTGATATAGTCTTAATTGGTGTTTATTTTACGCGTATAGAAGGATATTTAACAATTATATCTCTTTTTGGGATTAACTTTATAAGTGCTATTAGCGCTGCTATCATAAAAGAGAAATATAAACGATATATAGCAAAAATAAAAGAAATTGAAGAAGTTTAAAAAATAATAACAAAATAAGAAGGGGATTTTAAGTCTTATGAGTTTGATTAAATATATAGCTAGAAGGTTTATTGCTTTATTACCTGTATTATTTGGAGTTGTGACTTTGACTTTTTTTCTTTCTAGATTAATGCCAGGAGACCCAGTTTTAGCCTTTCTAGGTGATCGATGGACAACAGAACAATATAATTATCAATTGCATCGACTTGGCCTAGATAAACCAATAATAGAACAATATGTTATATATTTGGGCGATTTATTTACAGGTCAATGGGGTATTTCTGTTTCTATTAATAGAGGTCAACCAGTCTGGGATCTTGTTCTAGAGAGATTCACAAGGACTTTTGATATTGCAATTTTAGCAATTATTATTTCCTCAATAGTTGGTATTAAAACTGGAATAATTTCGGCTACCAACAGAAATAAACCTAAAGACACAATATTTAGGGGAATGGCCCTTATTGGTGTTGCTATTCCCGTATTTTGGATGGGAATGATCCTTCGATATATATTCTCTTATTTAATACCAATATTTCCAGGTCTTAATTATAAAAATCCAGGTATTGGAGATCCTCCTATTATTACTCATTTCAGAGTAATTGATTCAATATTATCCGGACAAATCTATTTGATTATTGATTATTTATACCATCTAATTTTACCGGTATTCTGTTTATCCTTTATTACTCTTGCTGGTGTTGTTAGACAAACTCGTTCAAGTATGTTGGAAGTCTTAGAACAGGATTATGTAAGAACAGCAAGAGCAAAAGGATGTAAAGAAGAAGATGTAATAAATATACATGCCCGAAAGAATGCTATGATTCCTACAGTCACGGTTATTGGAATGAGCTTTGGCTATTTATTAGGAGGAGCAATTCTTACAGAAACAACTTTTAATTTAAACGGAGTTGGTGCTCTAGTAATGATTGCTATACGGAATACTGATTACTGGGTTCTAAATGCAGTTGTGTTTTGCATAACATTAACATTTGTTATGGTTAATTTAGGTGCTGATCTAATTTATGGACTAATTGATCCAAGAATAAGATATTAAAGGAAAAATAAATAATAAAAAAGAATTGAAGTGAAAAATATATGGAACATGAAAGTTTGACACAGGAACCTGAGAAAAAAACAAAATCTAAAGAGAGCGATAATGTTATAAAAAACATTTTCTCTTGGATTATAAATAATATTAAATTTCTACTTATACCCGCTTCTAGATTAGACGATTTGACTTTTCGAGAACGTGAGTATGAAATGAAAATAAGTAAAAGAAAATTCATTAGAAGATTGAAATCTACATTAACAATCTTGGGAATATCAATTATCTTTTTTATTGTTACTTTAGCTGTGTTTGCTCCATGGTTTTCACAGTATTCATTTGAACATTTAGCTGGTATTCACACAGGTATGTGGGATCCACCATCTCCAGAACATCCTTTAGGACAAACCAATTTAGGACGTGATATTTTAGGGAGAATGATATATGGCTCCAGAGCTTCTTTAACAATCGCTCTACCAGCTATATTTTTTAGTCTTGTTTTTGGAGTTATTTTTGGAGTGATTGCTGGATTCTATGGAGGTTGGCCAGAGTCGATTATAATGAGAATTATGGATATTTTTCTTGCATTTCCAGGATTAATTCTTGCAATGGTATTTATATATATTTGGGAGCAACGTATTGAATATATAATGTTAGCTTATGGAATTATTGGTATTCCCTATTATTCGCGTTTAATTAGGGGATCAGTCATACAGGCTCGAGAGTTGCCCTATGTACAAGCGGCAAAAGTCGCTGGGGCATCAAACTGGAGAATTATGTTTAAACACATATTACCGAATTGTATCCAACCAGTTATAATTTCATTCACATTCGATATTGGTGGGATCATTTTGAGTTTAGCTGGTTTAAGTTTTTTGGGTTTCAGTGATCCTCAATTAATTGAGTGGGGAAATGATATTGCCGAAGCAAGAGGGCATTTATATGACGCACCGTGGGGGGCTATGTGGCCTGGTATTATGATTCTGATAACTGTTTTGGGTTTTATGCTGTTTGGTGATGGGTTAAGAGATGCTTTAGACCCGAGATTGAGAAACTTATAATATTTTATTCAACCTTATCAATAAATTAAATTAATAAAATTTTTGGAAAAAGAATATGACACTCACTGAAAAAAAAGAAATAATTGAAGAAAATAGAAAAAATCAAATGAAATCAGCTATAAAGGAAGATTCAAACCTCTTACTTCAAGTAAAAAATCTTAAAACATACTTCTATACCGAAGAAGGAATTGTTAAGGCAGTAGATGGTGTTTCCTTTAATATATATAAAAATGAGGTACTTGGACTTGTCGGTGAAACTGGTTGTGGGAAATCTGTTACGGCCCTCTCAATATTACGTTTAGTGAGATCGCCGGGAAGAATTATCGAAGGATCAATAGAATTTAATAACATTAATATGCTGGAATTATCCGAAGAGGAAATGAGGAGTCATCGTGGTAATGATATTACCATGATTTTTCAAGACCCTCTAAATTCATTAAATCCTGTTATTTTAGCTGGCGACCAAGTAGCGGAAGTATTCTTGTTGCATCAAGAAGAAGAGCTTAATAAAATACTGGATGTGCATTTATTAGAAAGGGATAAACTGGTTCAAGAATTAAAAGAATTAAAAAAGGAATTTAAAGAAAATAAAGAACAATTATCTGAAACGGAAAAGGAAGAATTTAAGGTAAAAATTAAAGATTTTAAAAAAAAAATACCAAAAGCACCAAATTTAAAAGATGTAGCATTAGAAAAAGCAGAACAAATTATAAAAGAAGTCGGAATTGCAGATGCGAAACAGATCCTAAAAAGATATCCACATGAGTTAAGTGGTGGTATGAGGCAACGTATTATGATTGCAATGGGACTTTCATGCACCCCACTACTATTAATTGCCGATGAACCAACAACTGCTTTAGATGTTACCATTCAAGCTCAAATTCTTGATTTAATGAAAAATTTACAAAAGAAATTCGATACTTCAATTCTTATGATTACACATGACTTAGGAATTATTGCAGAACTGAGCGATAGGGTTGCTGTAATGTATAGTGGAAATATAGTAGAATATGCAACGGCTGAGGATCTATTTAAAAATCCACGACATCCATATACACAAGGATTGATAGGAGCTATTCCCAGTGTTGAAAAGAAAGATAAAAAGTTAACAGTCATTCGGGGAATGGTTCCAAATCTAATTTATCCCCCATCAGGTTGTAGGTTCCATCCAAGATGTACTGAACGTTTGGAAATTTGTGATAAGATTAAACCCCGATTTCTTGAAATCGATGATAGATACTTCATTGCGTGTCATCTTTTCGATCCTGAATATAAGGAATCGCCCAAATACCAATGGGATGAAACTGAAATTAAGGAATCCTATAAAGTATAATAATAAATAGATTTTGTTTTAAATAAAAAGAAAGTGAAGAAATGACAGTTATTAATGAAAAAACAAAAATCTCAGAAAGAAAAAAAGATGTTGTAATCACAGTAAGAAATTTAAAGACATATTACACGATTTTAGGCGGCCTTTTTCAACGAAAAATTGGATATGTTAAAGCTGTAGATGATGTTTCTTTTGATCTTTATAGAGGTGAAACCCTAGGATTAGTTGGAGAAAGTGGGTGTGGGAAAACAACTATTGGGAATACAATTTTAAATCTAGTCCCTGCAACATCGGGAGAGATATATTTTGAAGATGATAGGATTGATAATAATTTTACACAGGATTTTCGTAAAAAGATTCAAATGGTATTTCAAGATCCCGATTCATCATTAAATCCTCGCTGGAAAATAGTTAATATTATTGGTGAACCTCTAAGAATATTGGAAGGAATGAAAAAGCGGAGAGAAATTCGTAAAAGGGTTCTAGAACTTCTAGAAACAGTTTCCATGAAAGTTGAACACTTGGATCGATATCCACATGAATTTTCTGGCGGACAAAAACAAAGAATCGTAATTGCTAGAGCCCTCGCATGTAATCCTGAAGTGATAATATTAGATGAACCCACATCTGCTCTTGATGTATCCGTCCAAGCCCAGATCCTAAATCTATTAAAAGATCTTCAAATACAATTTAATTTAGCTCTTCTTTTCATTACTCATGATTTAAGTGTAATTCAGCATATCGGAAATAGAATTGAAGTAATGTACTTAGGTAAATTTGTAGAGGAAGGAACTATTGATGATGTTTTTTACCATCCCACACATCCGTATACCAAAGCATTATTATCAGCTCGACCTACTTTCGATCCTACTACAAGATCAAATAGGATTATATTAGAAGGTGAAGTTCCCAGTGCAATAAATCCACCTTCTGGATGTTATTTTCATCCAAGATGCCCAGAAATGGAAGATCGTATCGGTTGTAACATAGAGGAACCAAAGAAAATCTCTATAAGTGAAACCCATCACATTTGGTGCCAACCATTTAAAAATGGAAAGAAATTCTAAGAAGGTATAAAAATTTTCTACTTTGTATAAAAAATCTTTTTTTATTTGTTTTTTATTTTTAATTTGATAAATTTCAAATTGTAAGGGATAGAATTTTGTTGATCAAGGCGTAAATACCTAAAAAAATGTTAAATCTGTGTTTAAGAATAGACAATAATTGCCATAATTTTAATAAATAGACAATATTAAGTAGATATAAATTTTAATAATTAAATATAATGTGATTTCCTATTTCAGATTTGAGAAATTATGATTCTCTGGCAACAATGGGGCATATTAAATCTTTAGCCTTTAACCGTGAAGCTTCGACTATAGGCGAAATAAACGCTGTTGACTATATTAAAAATGAATTAAAAAAAGAAAATATTAAAACTAATCTTGAATATTTCAAATGGGTTAATCCTAATCGTCTTGTTTTAAGAACTATATATATAATACTCATATGTTATATGCTCATTCTACGTTTAGTTCTAATTCTATTAGTATATCTCTTATTAAAAACCATGTCGTATAAAACACGTGGTATTTCATTAATAAAGGAAAAGAATTCACGAAATATTATTGTAGAAATATCAGCAAAAAATAATAAAATTAGGCAACCTTTAATTATTATTTCAGCTCATTACGATTCTGTAGTATCAATATTACCTTTAAAATGGCACAAATTATTTAATTTAGTATTAAAAATTATTATCATACCATTTTATTTATTTATTTTATTCCTTTCTGTAATTATTACTTTTTTTTATTATTATGAATTACCTATTGATGATTTCTTTCCATCATTTGTTACAATATCTTCTTTAGTAGGAACATATATACTTCCATTATTTGTTTTAATATTCAGCTCCAAAAAAAGTGAATCTACTGGTTCGATTGATAATGCGAGTGGGGTTGCTATTTTAATTGAATTGGTGAAATTATTTAATAAAAATTCCCCTAAAAATGTAAATCTACTATTTTTATGGTGCGGTGCCGAAGAATTTGGTTTATATGGTTCAAAAAAATTTTGTGATAAACATTTTGATGAATTAAATCAAAAATTTGATCTCTCTGATTCTTTTAATATTAATATTGATATGGTTGGTACCTATATTGGACTTGAAGATAAAATTGGCTTAATTAAAAAGAAAAATGTTAATTATAATTTAAATAGTATTATTGAAGCAACAGCAAAAAAATTGAATATTTCCTTAATAAAATTTAATAGTAATATTCCAATTAAAAGCGATCATATATCATTTAAGTCGTTTTCTAAAAAAACAAATGAAAAATTTCAAGTATGCTGTTTTCATTCAGTTAAAGATTGTAAATTTATACATTCAGTAAAAGATACTCCCGATAAATGTTCTCCTGAAATTCTCAATAGTTGTTTGGAAATTTGTTTTAATATAATTAAATCAATAGATTTAAAAGGAGAATAATTTAGAAAAATATCATCCCTTTATTAAACTCAATTATTTTGATAAGATAAGCAGATTTTCCAAGATCTTTTTTACCGACCTCATATAATAACGGAACCAAACACTTTATAAATAAAAACTTAATATATAATATTAATAATAAATGAGATTAAGATTTTTATGCCGTTTGACAGAATAGAGAAAGAGGATATTCAAATTATTGTTTTTTTAATTATTTTATGTGTAGCATTTATTTCTTGTTTTTTTCTTATCCCATTGCTTATTGCAGCTGTAGCTTTTTTAGGATATCTTTTAATATATTATTGGATAATAACCGTCCCAATACTTACTATTTTTATTTGTGTTTATTTTTACCGTCAACATAAAATGGGCAAAAAATATCATATTTATCGCTATACTATAAAAAACATTATTATTTTAATATTTATTATAATTTTATTACCATTACTTCTTCTTATATTGGGTCATATTATATGAATATGGGTGCAATATTAACTGAAAAATACTTTTTTTTCCAAATTTTTATTTATTTGAATTAATTTCAATATTTTCTCATCTCTCTCCTTATTTTGAATGAATATGATTAAAGTTAAGTATTTCTAATATCTATAATAAATTAGTAAGTCATTTTTTTATAAAATTTAATTGATACATTACTTAATGTGATTCTATGTCAAGCTACGATTATATTTTAAAAAAAATTAAAGGAAAAATATTATCCGCATTAGAAATTAGAGAAATTATAAAAGATACAGTTAATGGAAAATTATCAGATGTAGAACTTGCTGCTTTGATTACTGCAATTAAAATCCAAGGAATGACAAATGAAGAAATTATTAATTTAACACAAGCAGAAGTAAGCACTGGAAATTTATTTGATTTTGGTTCGGATGTATATGATAAACATAGTACTGGCGGTGTTCCAGGGAATAAAGTGAGTTTGATAATTGTCCCAATAGTTGCAGCAGCTGGTTTAATTATTCCAAAAACTTCAACGCGAGCGATTACTTCTCCATCAGGTACGGCTGACTCAATGGAAGTCCTTGCACCTGTTAAATTTAAATCTGATGAAGTTAAAAAAATGATAAAAAATAATGGTGCTTGTATTATATTGGGGGGTCACCTTGAGACAGCCCCCGCAGACTCGATTTTAATTAAAATTGAGAAAAATTTACACTTAGATCCATTTGGTCTAATGATTCCATCAATTTTAGCTAAAAAAATGTCTATGGGCGTGAAAAAATTAGTTTTAGATATTCCTTGTGGAAAAGGTACTAAATTTAAGAACGCTGATGAAGGGCGTAAATTCGCGTTATTTTTTAAAGAAATCTCGAGAAAAGTAAAAATTGACACAGAATGTGCCTTAACAAATGCAATTCAACCTATTGGACATTGTGTAGGTCCAGCTATTGAAGCACGGGAAGCCTTACACCTTTTATATGATTATAAGAAAGGACCAAATTCTTTAATTGAAAAATCAACTGATTTAGCAGGTATACTATTAGAAATGGGTGGAAAAGCCCAACAAGGAACAGGACAACAAATGGCAAAAAATATATTAAAATCTGGAAAAGCATTAGAAAAAATGAAGGAAATCATAGAAATCCAAGAGGGAAATCCAAATATCAAACCTGAAGATATTGAAGTGGGTCCCGAAGAAGCAGAATTCTTCTCAGCCAAATCAGGCTATGTAACCGATATTGATAATTCAATAATTAATAAAATTGCTAAAACAGCTGGCTGTCCGCAAGAAAAATCAGCTGGGGTCCAACTCTTCAAAAAAATTGGAGCATTGGTTAAGGAAGGAGACCGAATTTTTAAAATTTATGCGAAAAATAGTTCTAAATTAGAGAAAGCAACAAAAATTTTTAATGCATCAAGCCCGGTTATTTTGGGAGGCATGATAATTGAACGTATTTAAAATAAAACAAAGGCATAAATAAGTTTAATTTTTTAATAACTTTTATAACTTTATTTTTATTGGATATGCTTTTGATTTTGGACCAATAATGTTATTATCACTATCATTATATTTTACTGTAGTATTTATATCAAATTCACCTGGTTCAAGTGGCTTAACTTGAATTTCCCATCTTATCTCTTCATTTGGTCTGATTGAATATAATTGTTTTTTAGTTGTCCCGCGCATAACTTTTAATTCCTTAGGGAATTCTAGTTCAATTTCAATTTCTAAAGCTTCTCCAGTGCTTTTATTAGAAACGGTTATCTCCATTGGAAAAGTTTGATTTATTAATGGAGGTCTTAAATTTTTAAAATAAACTCCAAGTTGCGTAGGAGGAGAACTAATTTTTAAATGTTGTACTTTTGATTTTATATAAAATGTTAAAAGTTCATTTATTCTTGAAGTTATTAATATTGGTCCAAAAAATGATTTTGGATCAGGAAAATTTGAAACGGCCTTAAACTTTAAATTCATTTTTTCTCCTTTATTCAATT
>JAHLWE010000059.1 GCA_019058135.1 Promethearchaeota archaeon
AATTAGTAAAAAATTAAAAATAAGTTGAGCAAGTGAAAATTATGAGAGTTACAAATCAAGGCATGCGTGATTGGTTCGGAATGTTTCCATCTTCCACATTTGCAGACGATTCTTGTCATTTAATTGCTGCTATGGGTAATACAGGTGTTATTGAGTCTAATGATGGTTTAGTAATTTACGATCTTCCTATTAGACAATATGGAAAAAAGGTATTTAGAGAGATTCGAGAATTTACGGATAAACAGGTTAAATTCATTATCTATTCACACGGGCATTTTGACCATTGTTTTGGGTATGCTCCATTCATTGAAGAAATTAAGGAGAAAAACTGGGAGATGCCTAAGATAATTGCCCACGAAAATTGCGTAAGAAGATTTGAAAAATATAAATTGTTGGATAAATATCATGATTGGTTAAACAAACAACAATTTGCTTCAGTATCAGGGAGGAAACAAAAGATTCTTGTTTCAGCACATGAAACACTTGACCCTACTATAATTATGCATGGAAATGAGGTGCAATATTCATTCAAACTAGGTGATTGTACTTTTAATATCTACCACGATAAGGGCGAGACAGATGATTCAATTTGGTTATGGGTACCAGAAAAAAGGCTTATATGCGCAGGAGATTTAATGGTTTCATCTTTCCCTAATGTTGGCAATCCATATAAAGTACAACGATATCCTAAACAATGGGCTATAGCAATGGAAAAAATGATGAAAAAAAACGCTGAATATTTAATTCCTGGGCATGGTCCTTTAATTAAAGGCAAAGAAAAAGTAAAAGATGTCTTATCAATTACAGCAGAGGCTATGCATTTTGTACATGATGAGGTTGTAAAAAGATTAAATGAAAGTAAATGGTTTGAACAGATATACCATGAAATACTTGAGATTTATCCGGAGAAGTTCAAAAAACATAAATATTTAAGACCAATGTACGGGTGTGTTCGTTTTGCAATACATGCAAGTTATAGATTATATCATGGTTGGTATAATAGCGGAAATCCAACAGATCTGTTTCCAGCTAAATCAGAAGCGATTGCAAAAGAATTTTTAAGATTAAATAGCGAAGAGAACTATATAGAACATGCTAAAAAACTATATGAAGAAGGAAAATTACAATTAGCCCTTCATATTCTTGATATTATAATAAAAGGAACCGATGAAATGCATAATAAAATACTCTTGGAAGCTTTAAATTTAAAGTATAAAATATTGAAACAAAAAGCAAACGATGAGACATCTTTCATAGCAGCTAATATAATAGACAATGCAGCTTATCAAATTAAAGAGAAAATAAAAGATTTGAAACTAAATTGAAATGATTTTAACCAATAATTTTTTTTTAAATCTTAAGTTTTTAATTAATCAAAAGATGAGTTATCTCAAAATAAAAAAAAAGAGAAAAATTGTTAAAATTAAATTTTAAGATTCAAGAATTTTCGGTTTTTTTATAGCTGTGATTATTTTATCTTTAGGTTCTGGTACGAAGAATAAAACGATAAATACCCCAATATATGCTAATAGACAAAGCAACATTCCAGTGCCTAATGCTTGAAGTGAAATCAATGGATTTGCTAACCTTTCTGCTGTAGTAGTGTATGGATTTAAACTATCAGAAATTAATCCCACAAGAAATCCTCCAAAACTTGCCCCACGTGCTATTGAAAATATAATTGAATTTGCTGATGCTCTTACTTCAGTATCATACAATTCAGAAGACCACACACCAAATATGCCATGAAGACCAAAGGAAACCGTAATAAATATTGCCGCTACCAGAATCATTGAGCTATCAAAAATTATTAAAAGAAATATTGCAAATAATGAGCCACCTACAATACCGAATATATTATCAATAAGAAACGCCTTTTTTCTGCCGATAAAATCACTTAATGAGCCGAAACCAATTAATACAAATGCTGCTATTAACATAAGGACTAGCATAAACATTAATGAACTATTTGCTGGATTTGAATAACCTAGATGAGCAAAAAGGTATTCAAAAAAAACTGGTGCAAAATCTACTAATGTGTGATATGCCGTTTCGCACAACCAGAAGAGTATTATTAATGATAATGTCAATTTTAACCATTTTCCGCTAAAAATTTCTTTAACTCTTAATTTTTGCTTAACCTTTTTTTCTTTCGTTATTTTATCATATTCTGACCAAATTTCCGATTCGGGTAATGCAAACCAGAAGAGTATTAGAAATGGAATGGGAAATAAAGATGTTATAAAGCAGAATTGCCATCCAAACGGTGCAATTAATAATGTTACGATAATCGCAGCGATATATCCAACAACAAATGTCGAATGGACCAACCCACCAGCAGCCCCTCTTTTTTTCGGTGAGAAATGTTCTGAAATTAAAGAGAAAGAAATTCCCCAGCTTACACCAAGTCCAGAAACCATTCTTAATACAGCAAAAAGTATAAAACCATTTGGTGGGACCAATGAAGTTAATGATGAAAAAATTGCATCCCATGCTATTGAAATAATTAATGCTTTCTTACGTCCAAATCGATCTCCCAATTCGCCAAATAATATGGCGCCGGGCACTGTGCACACGAACTGAAGCGATATAACAAGACCAATTGCAGCATCGTTTACTGCGAAATATGCCTTTAAATCGTTAGCAAGTAGGCTAATTAAAACTAATGAGTATCCATCATGCATCCAAGCAATCATTGCTGCTAAAATAATTACCAATACAATCCATTTTGAATTGGATTTACTTTCACTCATGATTAAATTCCTTTTTATGTAAAATTGTTATTTTAAATAGATATATATTACATTACTAAATATATAAAATTTTAATAAAAATTTTGGATAATAATGATGATTAAAAAAAGGAAATGAAAAAATATTCAAAAAAAAATTATATTAACTTCATGTTCCTGCGACTCGTTTAGGATCTCGAGTTTGAGCTTTAAGATTCTCTTGCAATAATTTATTAACCAGTTTAAATCGAATATTTTTAAATTTCTCATTATACCACAAATTATTCAATTCATCTGGATCGTTTTTTCGATCAAATAAATCACCATGATTTGTGAAACCTTCATATATTGTTAATTTATAATCTTCAGTTACTAAGTGTCTTAATCTTGCTTCAAGAGTGCCAACTTCTTCATCATTTTCGATGAAAACACAGTTTCTAACTTTTTTATTTGGATCTATTAATACATGAGTCATATCAAAACCTTGCATATCAGGAGGGTGATGGCGTTCTTTAATATTTAAGAGATTTAGAATGGTTTTTGGAATGTCGATGGAACTTATTAAAGATTCAGAAACTCCCGGTTTGGTTAAACCTGGTACTTTCCATATTAGAGGAAGATGTAATACACCATTATAAGGGCAAGGACCTTTAAATAATAAACCATGATCTCCCATTAAATCACCGTGATCACTGCTATACATTACTATTGTATTATCTGCATAACCTAACTTCTTCAGTGTTGATAATATTTCTCCTATACTATAATCTATTAATGCAATAGACCCGTATGTTAAGGCTATAAATTTTCGTGCCTCCTCTTCATTTGTTTCTCGCAAGAATGCTCTAAAAAATGGTGGATTTTTTAAAAGAGGTCCCAAAAATTTATGGCTATATAAGTTTTTTGCATCGTTAAAATTCGGAGGAAGTTCAATTTCTTCTGGTTTGTACATATCATAATATTTCCCTGGAGGACATAGAGGATAGTGAGGATCTAAAAAAGAACAATGCAAATAGAAGGGTTTATCTCCATAATCTCCCCGGGCATGTCGTTCAAGGAAGGCAATAGTACGTTCTTTGATATATGTTGTACTATAAAGTTCTTCAGGAAAACCCTTATCACACCATAATGAGAAGTAATTGTCGATTCTCCTCCATTTCTTTTTTACAAATTCAGCGTGTTTCGGTGACTTTTTTTCCAACCAATCTAAATAATGTCCTACGCATATAGTACCATTACCTGTTGCGAATTCTACCTCTTGGAATCCATAATATGGGAGTGGAAAACTCTCTTTTACTGGATTATTTCCAGCTTCCTCTGCTAACCAATCACCCCAACATTCTGCAGATTTTGTTTTCCTTCGATATGGAGGAGACATAAATTGAAAATGTGTTTTTCCCATAACCGCTGTATGATATCCTCTTTTCATTAGTGTTTGAGCAATATTTGGAAGGTCTTCCCGTAGATTAATCCCATTACTCCTTACACCATGCACATTTGGATATAATCCCGTATGTAGTGTTGCTCTGTTGGGCATACAAATAGGAGCAGTACAAAAGTAATTAGAAAATCTAACACCTTCTTTTGCAAACTTATCAAGATTTGGTGTTTTTAAAATCGGATTTCCATAGCAACTTAAATGGTCTGCTCGATGAGCATCGGATATTATGAATAATACATTCATTTCTAAACTCATTGCAATCAAACCACTTTATTTTATTTATAAATAGATTCTTTATCATTGAAAAATTATTATCCTACTTAAAATTTAACAAATAGAAATAAAAACCAATTAAATATTAGAAAATTTTATTTCTAAGACATTGTATTTTTCCCGAAATTTACAAAATACATTATTTGAAGAATAAATTGTTCGTACTAATTTCATAAACAATGTTGTTAGTATTTATAAAATAATTTTATAATTTATTGATATAAATTTCATTACCAATCTAAAAAATGATTCTTTTATCGACGAATTGGTCATTATTATTCTTATTGGTTAATTATGGTAATCATTTTTTAGCCATATCTCTTAAGTAGTTTCATTAATTTTTTCTCGCTAATATCGCGCGGGATTTTCATATTGTTATGACCTCTTCCTTTACAAAATATAATCTAATAATTCGAGGCATTTCTTTCTCATCAAAATGACATTTAACTGCATCTTTAATTGCTTCCTTTAACTCTTTTAGACTTTCAGCCTCAGTATGAATTGAAACTTCTAATGCCCTTGCTTCATATCCTCCCTCTAAGGATTCTTCAACAAGAAATATTAATTCCTTCATTTTACTCATTAATTATATAAAGTTTTGATTTGATAAAAATATTTTTTGACTTGAGTATTGTAAATTTTGACTTTTTTAACTTGTTTGTTTCTAAAATGCTTATGGGTTTTAAACTTAATAAAAAAATTCTTTAATAAAATATTACAGATTACCTTAAAAATTATACAAGCGAACTAATATATCCCGTGCCTTCAAGTTCATTGAAATCTTCAACTTCAACATTATAATATCGCAAGAATATTATTAGCACTATCACTTTTAAGAAGATCTTTTTTAAATATCAAAATAATTCAATATTAATAATTTAATATTTTAAATCAATAAAAATAATAACAAATCAAAAGATTTACATAATCAATTCTCTATATAAACAAAAAAATCTTTTAAGAAAGACGATTTTTAGGAAAATTTTATATAAATTTTGAATTATAATAATTAAGGGTTGTGAAAACATGGATGAAAATTTAGCAATTAATTCATTTTTAGGTTCATTGATTAATGAACTGCAATCCACCCTAGGAAAATCTACTTTGAATGCGCTTATTTATAGAATTGGCCAAAAATCCGCCGAGATTATTGCTAAAAGAATTCTTGAAAAGCATAAGCAAAATGGTGGTAATTTTGAAAACATTTCAGCTGCTTTTAATTTATTTCAAGGTATGGTTTCTCAATTATTTGAAGTTGAGCAACTTAATCAAAATAACGACGAAGACCGAACAGTAATTAAAATAAAAAATCGATGTCCTTTTCATAAACTTATTGCGGAAAGGGAAGATCTTGAATATGGTGGCACTCTTTGTCAATTTTCTAAAGCATATTTTGAACAAACATTAAAAAAACTAACAGACATAAAAGTTGAATATAAACTGAATGGTGTTAAACCCACAGAAGATTACTGCTACGTTGACTTAGTATTTTTGAAAGATTTGAAGGAAATGGAAGCGAAATTAAAGGAAACCAATTCCCAAAGTATAAATTAATTTTTATACTAAATTATTTATAGAATGAATTATAAGAAGCAGATTGCTGTTTTATTATCTGATTTTATAAAGGAAATTACCCCACAAGAAGTGGAAAAATTAATTGAACTTCCTCCTAAAGATATTGATTTTGATTATTCATTTCCTGTTTTTATTTTATCAAAAGTGAAAAAGAAATCTCCCCAACAAATTGCTGTAGATTTAGAAAAAAAATTGATTAAGCCAGAATTTTTATTAAAAATTAAAGCTGTTGGACCATATTTGAATTTTAATATAAATAAAACATTTTTAGCAAAAGATGTATTAACTAATATTTTTAATAAAAGGGAAGAATTCGGACGAATTGAATCCAAGGAGATTGAGCACCCTCTTAAAATCGTTGTTGAGTATCCTTCCCCAAATACAAATAAACCCTTACATCTTGGAATTATTAGAAATATTTTTATTGGTCAATCAGTTTCAAATCTTCTAAGATTTATTGGTAATGAAATTTTTGAAGTTAATTTATACAATGATAGAGGTATTCATATTTGCAAAAGTATGCTTGCATATCAAAAGTGGGGGAATAATAAAAAACCAGAAGATGAGAATATTAAGTCTGATCATTTTGTTGGAAAGTTCTACGTTTTATTTAATGAAAAATTGCAAAATGATCCCGACTTGAATCAAGAAGCTGAAGATTTACTTCATAAATGGGAAAATAATGACCCAAATATACGTGCTATTTGGAAAATGATGAATACTTGGGCAAAAAAAGGTTTTAATGAATCATTTAGTAAATTAGATGTTAAATTTGACAAAGAATATTTCGAATCTGATATATATAAAAAAGGAAAAGAAATAATAAATACTGCAATTGATGGTGAAAATTTTGAACAGGTTGAAAATAATGCAGTTATTGCTAGGTTAGAGAAATATAATCTTCCTGATAAAGTTTTACTTCGCAGTGATGGCACATCACTTTATGTTACACAAGACATATATTTAGCTAAAAAGAAAAAAGAAGATTTCAATTACGACAAGTCAATTTATGTTGTTGGAAATGAACAGAACACCTATTTTAAGCAATTATTTAAAATATTAGAACTTTTAGGCTTTTCGGAGGAAATGTTTCATCTTAATTACGGTATGGTATATTTACCAGAAGGTAAAATGAAAAGTAGAGAAGGTCAAACTGTCGATGCAGATGAAATTATTGAGGAAGTATATAACTTAGCTAAAAAAGAAATATTAAAACGATATAATGATTTAAATGAAGAGGAAATAGAAAAGCGATCGAGGATCATAGGACAAGCTGCTTTAAGATTCTACATTTTGAAATATGATCCAAAAAAGGATTTTACCTATTTCCCTGATAAAAGTCTCTCATTTGAAGGAGATACCGGTCCCTATATTCAATATGTTTATGCAAGAATTCAATCCATTATTAACAAAACAGAAGTTGAGATCGATATAGACATTGATTTTTCACTTTTAAAACATAAAACCGAAAAAGAATTGATATTTAATCTATATCAATTTCCAGAAATTCTTAAAGAGGCTGCAGAATCTTACAAACCACATTTAATGTGTCAATATCTTTTAAATCTATCTCAACACCTCAATTCTTTTTATGTTAATTGTCAAGTCATTACTAGTGAAATTAATTTACAAAAAGCTCGATTATTATTGATTAGATGCATTCAGATTGTAATAAAAATTGGTTTGAACCTACTTGGTATAGAAATTTTAAAACAAATGTAATTTTCGAAAGGTGTTAGTTTAATGAAATCTTTTTTTGATTTTAAAGAACAATGTGATGAAAATACTGAGTTCATCATCTTTGGAATTCCCTGGGATTCTCTCAGTTCATTGGAAAATGTCGATTCAGCGTTAACTCCTAAAAAACTACGTGAAATAAGTTATGAACTTGCAAGAACTACTGAAATTGGATTAGATATTACTTCTTTTAATGCATGTGATTTAGGAAATATTAAAATTGATCCATCAGATACTGGTAAAAACATCAAAAAAATTGAGGAATTTTTTAAAAAAACCGAATTTTTTAATAAAAAAGCGGTGTCGGTGATGATTGGCGGTGATCACATTTGCACATTTCCTGTAGTAAAATCAATCGGTGATATAGTTGAGAAAAAAGAAGACCTTGGAGTTTTGATTTTTGATGCCCATATAGATTTTTATGATATTTGGAATGGAAGTAAATTTTCCCATACTACTGTCTCTCATCGGTTATATGACTTAGAATATATCAATAATGAAAATTTACTTATTGTTGGAACACGAGATATTGATAATATTGAACTCGAAAATGCAAAAAATGAAAATCTACGTTATCTTAATGCATACAAGTTAGATGAGATTGGGATCCAACAAACTACAACTGAAATTGTGCAATTTTTTAAAAAGTATTCAGAAAAACCAAAATTGTATGTATCAATTGATATTGATGTTTTGGATCCCTCTATTGCTCCTGGAACAGGTTATGCAATAGCTGGTGGTATCAGTTATAGAAATTTATGGAAAATTATAAGAAATGTAGTAAAAGAATTTGAAATAATTGGATTTGATCTAGTTGAGGTATCGCCGGGTCTTGATTTACCTAATAAAATGACCCAAATTTGTGCCTCGAAACTAATTATAGAATTTATGGGGTTTATAAAAAGTAAAAAATAATTCAAATGATAAAAATGAAGGAAGATAATTTAATAAATCTTAAACCAGTAGAGCAGATAGATATCTCTAAAAACTGTAATATAAACCAACTCATTAAATCTTTAACTAATACGGGATTTAATGCGAAACGTTTAGCTTTAGCGTGTGAAATTTATGAGAAGATGATAAAAGATAAAGAATGTATAAAATTTTTTGGCCTTGCAGGTGCAATGGTCCCAGTAGGCATGCAAAAAGTTATTCACGATTTTATAGAAGAGGGCTTTCTCGATATACTTGTGACAACCGGTGCAAATATAACTCATGATGTAGCTGAGACTCTAGGATTCCACCATCTACAAGGCGATTTTAAATTAGAAAATATTGATGATGCAAACTTACATGATAAAAAAATCAATCGAATATTTGATGTGTTTTTAACAAATAATGTTTATGAGGGAATTGAAGATTTTATTTCAAATTTAAACGTCCCTAACAATGAGATGCCGGTAAGTGAGTTTTTAAAATTTTTAGGTGAACAACTACCAAACAATCCTAATTCGATTTTAAAAATTTGCGCTGAAAAGAATATTCCAATTTTCTGTCCTGCTTTTACTGATTGTGGTTTAGCACTTCAATTAGGTTTCCACAATCAAAAACTCAATTTAAATCATTTTAAAGATATGCTAAAAATGGTAGATTTAGCATGGGATGCCAAAAAAGCCGGTGTTTTTATTGTTGGTGGAGGTGTTCCTAAAAATTTTATTATGCAATCCCTCCAATTTTCTCCTAATTCTGCCTCTTACGCCATTCAAATAACAATGGATCGACCAGAACCAGGAGGACTAAGTGGAGCAACATTAAGTGAGGCAGTTTCATGGGGAAAGGTTAATAAAGAAGCATTATACACAACTTTAATATGTGACGCAACTATTGCTCTTCCCTTAATTTTTTCATATTTAAAAAATTTAAAAAAATGAACCTTTTAATCGTTGATCTACGGTT
The DNA here is from genome assembly GCA_019058135.1 of Promethearchaeota archaeon. Classification (GTDB taxonomy): domain Archaea; phylum Asgardarchaeota; class Lokiarchaeia; order Sigyniarchaeales; family SOKP01; genus 6H3-1. The sequence goes on from JAHLWE010000059.1 coordinate 9,654, forward strand.
TTTCCTTCTTCTCCAAATAAATTATCAATTTCTTGCTTGAATTCTTGAAATTCTGATACATGTGCAAGATTTTTATTTTTATACTTCTCCTTAAATAAAAATAGTAGTTTTTTCAGTTCAGGAACAATTCTTTCTCTTTCTTTATCTATATGTTTTACTTTATCCATTATTATATAAGAAATAATTAATTCAGAAACACCCTCACCATCCGCAGATAAAATTTTATCTTGAGTGAATATTAATGATTTCTTTTTACCTTCTATATATTCAAGACTATGAGCAAATGCCACCTCTGAAAAGTTAATTATAGCCGTTAAAAGCCCCGATCTTAAATCTTTATCTTTTATACTCGCCCCAAAATCGTGATATTGTGAATTTACTATAGTAAAACCCCTAAATAAAATTCCACATTCGCGAATTAAAACCATATAATCTCCCAAATATAAATTCTTAAAAAACCGCAATATCTATATAAATAAATCTCTTTTCAAATATTTTAACTTTTGTTAAGCATTTGTAAATGTTGATGATTAGGTTTTAATATTTTTATAGCCATTTCTTTTAAAAAAACACAAAAAAGATTTAAAAATTGTTAACAATTTTCTGCCCTATTATCTGATATCTAAATTTGTTTTTTATTATTTCGACTTGAAAGCCAATTTCTTCCATAAAATCCTTTATCTTTTGTGGATTTTGTCACTTAGACTTACTTTTAAAATGTTCTTTTGCCGATTTTAAACCAGCCAATAATATCATTATTAAGTAGCACCATTTTATTTTCCATTTTGGATATTCTCCATTAAAATCATTAATTATTACGAAACCTTCTTTTTTTAAAATTCTAAATATCTCATTTAGACCTTTTTCAATATTCTTCCATTCAGAAAGGCTACTCTGACAAACTGCTACATCAATTTCCCCACCAAATAAGGAAATTTCTTCGGCATATTCAATTTTTAAATCTATTTCCCTGATATTATTTTCTATTGCTTTTTTTTGTGCTATTTCAATCATCTTTTTCGAAGGATCTATACCAATAACTTTAATTTCTTGATTTATCTTTTTAATCTCAAATAACAAGAAACCTGGACCACAACCGATATCTATTATCTTAATTTCTTTCTCAAATTCATTTTTTCTAATTAATTTGATAATTTCTTTAGCTAAAGGTCTATAAACATATTTTGATGCTTTTTCCAACTTTTTAACATAAAGTTTTAGAGCCTTATCATTGTCAAACCAATTTTTTTGCTCTGAATTTTTCATTTTATTACCTAAAAATCTATTATTATTTGACTAACATTTAAAAATTTATTTTATGCCTAACCATTAGTTTTTTATATTTAACAAACGATAATATTTTTCTTAATTAACTTTAATTTTTCTCTATAATAACATAATTGGAAAATAAACCATAATATAATTC
>JAHLWE010000060.1 GCA_019058135.1 Promethearchaeota archaeon
CAATTTTTAAATAACGTTATAAATAAGAAGAGGCTCTTCATAACTTTCACGCTCAAGGTTGTCCGCTTGAATGAAATCCCATCCTTAATCATGAAGTTTCTCAATAATTTCATCCTCTAACATTTTTTCTGCAAATTTATTAAACCTAGACATTTTAATTTAACCTCTAAATTTTATTCTCTTATTCCCAGTTAATAAATCATTCATTAATCCTTTTTTAATTCTCTTAAATTTTTGTTTCCTTGATTTTTCATGTTCTAATTTTTTATCAATTGTTGAGAGGATTAAAGCAATTTTTTGTTGTTCTAGGAGTGATGGTAACTGAACAATTAAATTATCTATTAAAATTTTACTTAAATTCGGTTGTCCAGTTCCTTGGGTCCTATTAGTAAATTTTTGTGTTTTGGATGACAATAAATAATACATAAAATTATAATCAAATGCATTTTTGTCATTTGGTATTGCTAATACCGCTTGGTTGGTCGTTCCTTCAACCTTTAAAATGCCAACCTTTCCAGCAGTAGCCCCATACATTGCAACCAAAACAGTATTTTTTGGTACTATTTTAGCATTGCTATTTTTTAAACCAAGTTCAGTAATTTTTTCTTCTGTATCAAATATAATTCCTTTATTTATCTCCCCAGACTTTACCCATAAAATGTTGCCTTCATAGTAATGTATAATTGATCTTGATGGGGTTCCTCCAGCATAAGTTTTAGATATTTCTTTAATTTTTTTAACTTTCCAATCATTTGGAATCTTTCCAATTTCAGTATCCTTAAACTCTTTATATTCTCCACTCAAAAATTGTTCAAGAGTTACAGCCTGTCCATTTAGAGCTTTAACTCCATTTAATAAAATTTTATCATTGGTGACAAGAATTAAGTCTTTTTTTATTGCAACTTCTCCGATTAATGCGTCCTCTGTATGTTTTAAATTTCCTTTTCTTAACTCTTCTAAAATCTTGCCATTTCCTAACTTTGCTTTTGCTAATCTAGAATAATTTAAAACAAAACTTTCAGTAGAAAGTTCCTCCTTTCTAATCTCTTTAAAAAACCGAAGAAGCTTCTTTTTCCTCTCTTTATCTTTGGTTTTGTTTAATTCATCAGGTTGAATGTGGGTAATGTAATAATCAAATTTCTTTGGAAACTTGTTAATATCAATTTTTTTATCTAAAATATTTCCAAAAACTGTAGTATCAAACATAAAACCATTAATGACTCCATTTGTTAAAAGTTCCTGCATCAAACCCTTTTTTAGCTTCTCTGTCTTTGCTATGATTCCATCAGATTTCTTGATTGCTTTATCTGCTGTTGATAGAATTTGAGCGATTGCTTTTTGTTCCAGAAGAGGTGGGAGTAGGATAGTTAAATTTTCTAATACATTTTTATCTACATGAGGTATTCCTGTTCCCCGTGTTTGACCACTTAAGTAATTTTCTCTTGTTTTTAGCAGATAAAATAAGAACATTTGATTAACATCCCCTTTTCTAAATTGGATTTTAACCATAGTTGAAGAAAGAACACCTTCTTTACCAATGAAAAATTCTCCTGCATTAGAACCATCCCATAATAAGATTAAATCTCCTTCATTAGTTAAGACAATATTTTCTGAAGTTTTAGCGAATTTTGGTTTTCTATTATTTCTTAAATACTCAGTCGAAAGATAAGGAAGATAACCTTCTTTAAGTTCGTCAATCATTTCTTCTGGCTTTTTTCCTTTGACATATTCAATAATTGCCCCTAGATTTACGACTTCCCAATCTTCTGGGATTTTTCCGATTTGGGTTCGTTTAGTCTTTGTCATTTTGGCACCTCGAAAACTATAATCGTTAAGTATAATTCTCTATTTTTATCGTCTTTGTGGTGAAGTATAAATCTAAAGCTAGTTTCTGATCTATATTCCAGTTGTCTTTTGAAATTTGGATGTTTTTTAACAATATCAGGTATTTTTAATAAAACATTTGATAAATTTCTACCTCTATTAAAAATAAAGATAGAGGTTTTCGTATCTCTCCAACTCAAATAGTTCAGTATCTGGTCCATTGTATCTTTTAATCCTTTAGTACCCTCCCAGAATTTACATTCTGCAATGAAAATATTCTTTCCTTCATTTCTAATCAAAATATCTGTTTTTCCCTGAAAATTAAAGGTTTCTCCTGTGGCTTGTCCTTCGTATTGTCCATTTAATTGAACAAGAAAATGTTGTCTGATATCTTCCTCTTTCATACTATTGAAAGCATTTGGGCTTCGCTCCATTACTAAAGCCATATTATTAGCTACATTTAGAATATGTTCATAATCTTCCATACTAAGTGCTGGTTCTGGTTTGTAAAGAGCTGTGGAAGCAGTAGGTTTAGCAGTAATCTTTCTCCTTACCTCTGGTACAACATATGTCAATAGAGCATCTTTTCTTTTTCTCAAAGGAAAACCTAAATTGGCAACTAGTGCACTATCCTTCAATAATTTCTCCCGCCTATGTTTTACTTTTGTTTCAATTTCTTTTGCAAGACTCTCATTGAATTGTTTAATATTATTTTCAACCCAGCCAAGCATTTCCTTAATCTCTTTTAATTTGCCGTTGAAGTCTTGCTTAACTTTTTCAGGATCTTGGTCAATACCATCGAATGAAACACGTAATTCATTTCCTTTTATTGCTCCATTAGGAAGGTTGAGACTAAAACGCGATGGTCGATACCTGAATAAATTTGGGTCACCACTAAAAGGAATAAAATAAGATATACTTGTACCTTTCAAATAAAAAGGTTTGCTTCTGTCACGAATATATCTCACAGGATCCTTGCTAACATCGATATCTTTTTCTTGTTGGTCAACAGTTATATTTTCTTCATCAAGTACTGGAGCATCTAACTTGTACTTATTATATAAATAATTACAAAAGTCAATTATGCTCACATTTAAAATATAATTAGGATTATATTCCTGAATTTCTTGAAAAAGTTCTCTTTTTCTATTCTCAAGAAACTCGCTCAAAATACCATCATTAAATAGAAGTTTTCGCATTGGTATTTTTATTTCACCTCCTCCGCAACCTCCCAATCTTCTAGGATTTTTCTGATTTTTGTTTGCTTAAATTTTGTTTCAATCATTTTATTCTTGTTCCTCTTTGATTTTTGCTTTGATTTTTAAAATAACTTCATCTCCTTTTCTTTTTGTATCAATAACTTCAAATATAACGCCTCCAAAGTTCGGATCCTCTGTATACCCATATCTCCCTTTACATTCTATTGAAAATAAACAATAAGCTCCACAAGTGGACGAAGAATAACTATCAGGTTCATATACTTCTATTTCTTTAAGGTTCAACAACGCCTTAATTTTTATTTCTTTTTTCCTTCCATTTTTTGTCTGTTTAATTTTTTGATTCACTTTTTATTTCACTCCCTTTACAATCTCCCAGTGTCCACCTTTGGCAGGACCTATCCTTTTCAAAAGACCCTTTTTCTTTAAGGATGCGATATTTTTATCTATAGCGGTGGTGCTAATTCCTATGCTTTCAGACATTTCCCTTTTAGATACATAAGGATTCTCCCTGACGAGTGTTAAGATTTTTTTCTGATTTTCTACCAACCCTTCTACCAACCTTTCTATCAACCTTTTCTCTTTTCTCTCTGCAGATACGAAATCCAAATATTCATAACTTGGTTTGAAAGTAACATAAAAATAATTCTCCTGTGCATCTATTTCTGGTTTAGGAGCATTTTCTTGCCTACAGATTTCATTCATTCTTCTTATACCTGAGCCTATTTTCTCACCAAAACCAATTCTGAGAAAAAGGTCTGTAATCAGTGGATTCCTTCTGAATTTAGTCTCTTCCAAAACAAACCCTATTGGTTTAATCCAGTAGTCTTCTATCTCTATGTGGTCTGGAAATATAGCAAGCATGTTGTTGTGTCCTGGCTCTAGGTAATACTTGTGCATTACAGAATTGATTACAGATTCTCTTATTGCTTCTAGGGGATATTCATAAATGTTTTCCCTCTGAGGTTTTCCAGTGAATCTATAAGCGACTTTTGTGTAAAACTTTACAAAGTCCATGACCTTATTAACAATCTCAAATAAACTGCCCTTTATTTCCTCTCTTTTAACAACATCGGTTCCTTCTACATTCTTATAAACAACAGCAGTATAAACACTCTGTGGAAAGAATTTCTGTGGATCTTTTGCAAAGAAAAGAATACCTGCGTTTGTTAGCCCATATTCTTTAAAGACACCTAAATTTTTCAGCAATTCTTTTCTGCCTAAAACCGGACTGATGCTTGCAATCTCAAGATAATTCAAAAATTTTTCCTTATCAAAATCCTTTCCAAAATTAAATTCCTTTGTTGTTAAAGAATCAAATGTTTTTTTATTTGCTTCTATTATGAAATCCAATATTTCATCCCTCTTAAGTTTTTGTGCATTGGGTCCTATTCTTGTAAAGAATCCTGCTCTACACTGATAAGGTTTATCTTTGCCTTCTGAAATATTCACAATTAGAATTTCTTTTTCATTGTATTTTACAGAATCCAGTTTTATATTAATTGATGGATCACAATTCCTTGCTATATCATTTACATTTGATTTCAGTCTATTTGTGATCTTTATGCCTTTAACATTATTTTTATCATCAATGCCAAGGAACACCCTTCCTCCAGAGGAATTGGCAAATGCAACGATTTCTCTATCCAATTTAGAGAGATTTTCTTTGAATTCGGTAGAATAATTTTCACCTTCTTTTAATATCAATTTTAATTCTTCTTGATTCACATTCACTCAATCTCCCTTAAATGAACCTCAATTTTTTCATCAATTTTATCAATTTTATTCTCAAGATCTTTTAATTCCCTCCACTCTTTATTAATATCAATTTCTTCAATTTCTTCCATAGGAAAGGCATAAAGTGTAACATTCAGGTTATAATCGTTTTCTCTAATTTCATCATGTGAGACTACTCTCGAAACCTCTTCTATTTCTTCAAAATTTCTATAAATTTTATATATATTTTTTATATTTTTATCTGCTAATATGTTAAGTCTTCGGACCTCAGGATGCTTTTCAAATTCACTACTTGCATTTATAAATAGAATTTTATTTTTTCTCTCATTTGATTTATTTTTATTGAAAATCATAATTGCCCCTGGTGCACCAGTATTGTAAAACAATTTTTCAGGTAAAAGAATAACTGCATCAAGAAGATCCTCTTTTATTACACCCATTCTTATAATTTTTTCTTTTCCTCCCCTAAAAAGACAGCCATTATCTATCACAATACCAACTCTTCCTTTCATGTCATCAGCTGAGAATAACATATGTTGTATCCATACCCAGTCTGCTGATTGCTTTGTAGTAAATCCATATTTAAATCTCTCATGCCAAAATTCACCTTTTTTTAGAACTTCTTCATGATAACCATCTTGATTCCAAGGAGGATTGGCAATAACTATGTCAAATTTTTTCAATTGATTCCCTTCTTTAAATTTTGGATTAAGAAGTGTATCTCCAAATAGTAGCTGTGCATTTCTAATATCATGAATATAAAGATTCATTTTAGCTAGTGCAATTGTTTTATAATTTGCTTCCTGACCAAAAAGAAAAAGTTTATCTGCATCCTCTTTGTCAAGATGTTGATAGGATAAAATAAGCATTCCCGCTGATCCTACTGCAGGATCGTAAACACTTTCCCCTGACTTTGGATCAAGTATCTTAATGAGTAAATTAATTACTTCTCTCGGTGTATAAACCTCACCCTCTTTTGCTTTCTGTGGTGCAAAATATCTTAAAATCCATTCATATGCGTCACCTAATATATCTGGTGATACATTATGTAATGATTTAGCAC
>JAHLWE010000061.1 GCA_019058135.1 Promethearchaeota archaeon
CAATAATAAAGGCCGCGGGGTTATTGGTATGCTGAATAGTATTTGGGGGGATCACCATTATTATTCTTTTAGAGAAAATACACTTTTTGGTGGAGTCTTAGGTGCCGCTGTTTCATGGAATTCTAAATTTGATTTTTATAAAGATATTGTTAAAACCTACGGCTTTCTATTTTATGGATTAGAGGAAAAACATCTTGAAAATTATTTCAAACTATTTAATACTCTAAGTTCAATGCCAAAATTGTATAAAAAGGTTTCAATATTATTACCACCATTGTTTTTTACATATCTTTTCAAACATCCATTTACCTCTGAGAAAAATAAACCACCTTTTGATAAATATGAATTAATGGAAGATATGGCAATAGAATCACTAAGAATTTACGAAGAACTTGAGAATTTTGTTAAATTTAACAAGGAAAATTTTGAGTACATTAAGTTTGGAGCTGAATTGGCTCAGATTTTGAGTGAAAAAATTAAAACATCTATATCAATAACTAATTTATTAAAATCAAACGACTTAAATGATGAATTAAGAGAGAGGATAATCCTACAATTGGAAGAAATGAAAAATAAATTCACTTATTTGAAAAATAGATATGAAGAATTATGGCTTAGATCTGCAAAACGACCTTGTCTCGACCAAATTCTCATTCTTTTTGATTTTGTCATTAATGCATATAATAAAAAAATAGAAGAACTCAATCAGAATATACAATTTGTTGATCCATATTTAGAATCTAAGTGGATTTGGGTAAAAGAATTTGAAAACCCACCAAAGCCTAGGTATTTTAGAAAGGTTATAAAAATTGATCAAAATATAAAGAAAGCAATTATTCAAGGAATCGCAGGAAATTATATTTAAATATATGTAAATTGAACTCTTATCGGGAAAGTCTTAATTAGATTTTCGCTCCATATTGTCCCAATCGCGAAGAGAGTTAAAATATTTGATATTACTAATTTACTAAAAAAAGGGAACAATGTAATATCTATAAAGGGTATAAATTATCAAGGTTTTGGAGGAGCTTTTAATATTTTTGGTCAAATTTTATTGGATAATAATTCTATACAAGAATTTTATTCTGATAAATCATGGGTTTGCTATAAAAAAGAGGAATTTAGCAATGATTCATGGTCTCAAATCGATTTTAATGATAAGCGCTGGAGTAAGGTAAAATCATTTGGTCGTCCTCCGAATCTAAACGGAGATATAATAAAACCAGATCTTTTAAAAGGCGAGTATTCATTAACACAAGATTATTTTGGCGCAACAAGCTATATATATTCTACCCTTGGGGCGTTGAAACATCACTTTGGGCTATTAGGTCTCTTAATGTATCATCTTGCTCGTAGATTCATAAGATTTATTGTGAAAAAGATAAATCTTTATGGATAAATCTATCTTTTTTTTATATTACTACTTCTTATTTTTCTTAATGAATACATTTCAATATGATGACGTGGGAAGTTTCCCTTTACCAAAGAATCTTGATAAAGAGAAATTCAGTCAATTTTATTGGAAAGCCTATGATGCTTTAACTAAAAAGTACGATATATTTGGGCATGCAGGTTTAACTAATTTCATTATAAATCCCATTATAAATTCCTTTAAATTAAAAATGGAAGCTGGGGTTGAAATCATTAATTATCCCCAGCATATTGATATGTACACTCAATTTTTAAAGCCATTAAATGATTATCAGGAAGACTCCTTCCTAATAAGTAGTGATAAAGCAATAATTCCTGAAGTTGAAATAATTAATCATTTCGCTAAGGAAATTTTCGAACAAACAAATAAACCAATACGATTAAAGGTCTGCGTAACCGGACCTATTGAATTATATATTCGAGAACGGGGTTTTACTATTTATAAAGATATTGCATTAAAATATGCAACTTCAGTTAATTATTTTCTTAAAAATTCAATGCTAGATAATAAGTATTTTAAGACCGAAATAGTGTCTATTGATGAACCTTCCTTCGGATATACAGATTTAGTAAACACAAATGAGGATGAATTAATTGAAATTTTTGATAAATCATTGGATGGAATTGATGTTGATAATTTAATTCATCTGCATACTTTAAGTGCGTATCGAATTCCCCTTAACACAAAAAAGATTAATGTTTTAACATGTGAATATGCTTCAGATCAGAGAAATGTAATCCCCAAGAAAGATTTAGAAGATTATGATAAATTTATAAGAGTCGGAATATGTCGAACAAATTTCAATAACCTATTTGCTGAATCTCTGGATTCTGGCATTCCTATGGAAAAACTTAACACGCCTGAGGGTATCAGATCTCTTATAGATTCTAAAGATAGGATACAAAAAATGTTGTTTGATGCAAAAGTTCATTATGGAGATCGATTAAAATATATTGGCCCAGATTGTGGGCTTTATGGATGGGATGAACCCTCAGTTGCGTTCGAATTATTACATAGAATTTATGAGGTTATTGAAAATATAAAAAAGAAGTATCAATAAGATTAATATCCTCAATTGAATTTTTTTAATTTTACATAATTTAAATCTAATTCGGATGCGATTTTTTTCAAGTTACCTCTTGTATCAGCGGAAATTAAAATAATTTTAAATTTTTGCTTCAATTCCATTATTTTTTGCTTTAGTTCTTCCGAAATTTTTCCATTAAATTGGATTGTTCCATTTATATCTAATAGGATGTTCTCTATTTCTAATCTTTTATAATTGGGTATCTCGTAGATTTTCATTAAAATACAATCTCTCTTTAACCGTTATATATCAGATCCTTTTCATATTTTAAAAAAATAACGTTAATATTCAATGTTTGCGTATTCTAATTATGTTTCAGAGAGAAGATTTAATTCTTGAATCAAAGAAAGTTAATGAATATTTGCATCATGTTGATATGCGTCAATATGGTGCAAGACGAACGTTAAGTATTTTCATTTTTAATCTTGATAATATCAGCGTTCTTCTTGATGTAGGAACAAGTGATGATGTTAAAAAAGTTTTAGAATATTTTAAACTAAATAATCTCCCACTTTCAAGTTTTAAATATTTAGTTCCTACTCATCATCATTTTGACCATTTTGGAGGGGGTTGGAAAATTTATAAAATAATTTCTAAAGAAAACCCTAATGTGAAAATTTTAGCAAATGAAAAAACAAAAGGATATTTAAATGATTCAGATTGGCATATGGCACGTGGAAGAAGTACTTTTGGTGATCTGGTAGGTGAAATGAATCCTATTCCTGACGAGGCATTTAAGATTGTATCTCCAATTATGGATTTTGCTAATTTCAATAAGAGTGAGGTTTTAATCCATCTAACCGTTTTTAATGGGCATACGTATGAATTAGGTTTGTTTAATTCTCCGGGTCATACTCCAGATCATGAATGTCCTGCAATCATAAAGGATGGTAAGGTTGATTTTATTTTATTAGGAGAGGCAGGCGGAACTTTATATCACTCCTCTAAATTGTTAACACTTCCAACATCAATGCCTCCCCTATATAATTATGAGCATTATATGGAATCATTAGCAAATATAATATCATTAGGAGCAAATTCATGTGGTTTCTCGCATTTTGGATTTTTAAATAAAAAGGAAAATGTTAACGAGATACTTTTAGAAGACCAATCGTTTACAAGAGAATTTAGGTCTTTAATTATTAAATTTTATAATGAAAGACCTGAGACCCGTTATATTGTAGATAAAATATGGCCTTATTTCAAAAAGAGGTCTGAAACTTTTGATATTACGCATCCAGTATTCTCCAACATGCTTGTAGCTCTTGTTTTTGGCATGTTAATGGATTTAGGA
>JAHLWE010000062.1 GCA_019058135.1 Promethearchaeota archaeon
AAAAGCAAGCTCTAATTCGTCGTTATATCCATCTAACTCCAATTGATGACCTTCACTATTTTTTAACCATTCAGGTCTAGCTTTTTCAAAATCCTTATTAAATATAGCTTCGAAAAGACCTCGACAAACTCTCTCACCGGCTCTTTCAGAGCAAATGGGGCACCATTGATCCCGATATTTCACATGTTCTGGTGTAATTTCAAATTCATGGCCTCTTTTACACAGAAATCTTAATTTTGTATAAGTATTTTTATATTCGGTAGAGAGACATTCCCCGCCCCTCTCTCTGGCAATCTCTTGAAACTCTTCAAGCGTTAATTTCTTATTTTTTGAACACGTAGGGCACCAAGTCCCCTTACCTTTTTTCCCACCAAATTTTATTTTACCTGGTGTAGCTTCAAATTCATGCCCTTTTTCACATCGAAATTTTAATTTCGTTCTGTAATTTATATATTCGGTAGAGAGACATTCTCCAAGTCTTTTCTCGGCAATATCTTTAATCTCTCTTAGCTTTATATCATATCTCCAATTATTATATTCAGATTTTGATTTAAATGACTCTTGAACTAATCGATGTATTGTAATATAACTTGGAACATTTTTACAGCCTTGATTTCTTAGGTATAATTCAGTCTTAGGAAATGATTTTTGTATCTCATAAATCTTCTTTAGCAAATTCTTATCTTTGCATTGATAACCAGTTTTTTCTTTATAAAAAAGGTCTTTTGGTATCTCTAGATGAGAAAAATTTATTACTTCTTTCTGTGTTTTTTTCTTCTTTTTATCTTCAAATCCCTTTTCAGAAATGTTATTTACTTGCTTATATTCTTTTATTTTATTATTATCTGTTTTTTCTTTTGATAATTGTTGTTCTTTGAAATCTTTATTATTCTCAATAGGACTCTTTTCTATATCTTTATTGAGAGGAGATGAGGTTTCTGGATTACTAACTTTATTTGGTATATCATTTCTCTTTTCCGATAGTTTTTTCATATTAATATTTTTTTTCCTTCTCGGCTCGTCAGTCTTTTTCTTTTTCCTAATCTTTGAATCTGAATTTTTTTCACCTCTTTCTGATTTATTATTTTGGTCATTTGTTTTGTCATTCTTACAAACAGACACTATGTTTATTTTTTCCGTCTCTTCTTTAGTTGTCGTCTTTTTCTCTTTCGATAACTCTTTCTGCGATCGATTTTCGGTTTCTTCCTGCCTTACTATTGGGCTTGTCTTTATTCCGGATATTGCGTTAATAATTTTTTCCGTCTTTTCAGCCTCCTCTCTATCACGTAAGTTAAATTTTTCTTCGAGACCATTAAAAAAATCCTTGCCAAGTATACCTTCTTTACCCGACCTTTCCTCCATTTCCCTACTCGATCCGGTGTCTCTTAGTCCTTCACTCATCTATCAATCATACAACTTTTTTAAATTCATTATGAACTTTGTTAACCAAACATATTTAAATAGAAAAATAATTAAGGTGCAGTAATTTATTATCAAAATGAATCTACTTATTTAATAAAATTAACCTTAATGTCTTCAGGAATCTTCTTCATAAAATCTTTACAATCGGGACAAAATCTATCGAATTCAAGGTCTGAATCCTTAGACCTTATTTTAAATTCTTGCTAAAAATAAATAAAAATAAAGGTTGTATGAAGAATTAAAAATATATTAAGATCTGAAAAATAATAAGTAAAAATTTCATTCAAAATTACTTTTATACTTTAGAAAAATATCCTTTCTTATCAAATTAGTTTTTAACTGGTATTACAGACATTTTTTTTCTCATAAAATTACTCATAAGTTTAACCTCTCAGGAAATTGTAAATTTTACATTTAATTTAAAGAAGGGGTATCTCTTCAATCTTTACATTATTAATCTTAGGAATATTCGAAAATTTTTCCTTAATTTTTTCAAGAGATATATTAATTTCATTTAAATTAGCGATATTTATATAGGTTTCATAAAAACAAAATTCTTCGGCGTAGCAGATACCTGTAGTATGCAAAATAAAATCACTTAAATTCAAATCTTTTAAAGCATTTGATATACCATTAACTAACTCTGGAGAAAAATCTTTTAAATTTATTAAAATTTTTTTTATAGTTCTATTTTCTATCGGGAATATATTTATTTTAACAATATCTTCCCGTATGATATAAATCAACAGAAAAAAAGGTCTCTCTTCCAAGGATTGGATTATTTCCTTTGGAATAATTTTATTTGAAACAATATCCGCATTTTTAACGATTAACCCTATAGAAACTTTTTTTCTTTTCTCATCATTTAACGCCATTTTTACCAACAACTCTTGTTTTTTTGTAATATAATTACAATTCTCTATTGAATAGGTAATTGTTAGTTTTAAATTTTCTGATTTTTAATACTTTCAATAATACTTGGGTATTATTTGATTTAATAATCGATATTTTTAATGTGTAATGTTGGAGAGACTATCAAATTTAAAACCATTTTTACACACTGGAGTAATTTTATTGTATTCTGATAATAAGTTTTCAAAATATAGATATTCAATTGTTGATAACATATCTGATAGATTTCACGCTATTTTCCTAATCGATGCCAAAACTGGCTTAACTTTTTTAAGTAAAAAGTTCTCAAAAAACCTTAATAAATTTAATTCAGATAATGAAGATTTAATTTCAGGGTTCTTAAATGCTCTTAATTATTTTGTGAAAGAACTTGATTTTGAAAATGAATCAATAGAGGAAGTGAATTTTAAGAACAATAGAATTTTATATGAACAAAAAGAACGTTTAATGGCTATAGCTATTTCAAAAAAAACAAATATTGAAATTGAACGAAAATTCCTTTCTATGATTATTAATGATTTTTACTTATCTTTTAAAGTTAATATCGAAAACTTTTGTGGTGACGTGAGTATTTTTGAAAAATTTAAAGATAAATTAGATTTATATAAGATACCCAGTGTTATTCAACCAAAACATTCAAAAATAATTCCTGGGTAAATTTTTGATTTATTTAATCATTCTTATTTTCTGTTTCTTTGGATTTTATCTCTTCAAATTTTTTCTCGACTGTTTTCTCGATTTGTTTACCCTTTCCTTCTATATCTGTATCAATAGACTTACGCAGTTCATCCCTCTCTTTTTGTCTTTCTCTATAAAATGCTTTCTCAGCAATAGTTTTTTCGATTTCTCCCTTTTTACTTTCAATATCTGCTTTTATTTCAAATCTCTCCTTATCTTTTTCCTTTAATTTCTCCATTTTAAATGCTTTTTCGCCTATACTCTTCTCTAATTCACTCTGTTTTCCTTCGATATCTGGCTTTATTGTTTTACGTTGTTCTTCTTTCTCCTTTTGTCGTTCAATCATAAAAGCCTTTTCATCAACACTCTTTTCAATTTCTTTTTGCGTCCCTTTTATGTCAGCACTTACTGCTTTACGTTGCTCTTCTTGTTCTCTTTGACGTTTTATAAGAAATGCTTTCTCCGCAATTGTTTTTTCAATTTGCTTTCCTGTACCTTCAATTTTTGGCTTCATTGAAGCGATTTGTTTCTCCCTTTCCTTCATTTTTTCAATTTTGAAAACTTTTTCTTCCAGACTCTTCTCAATATTTTTTTCTACACCTTCAATATCTGCTTGAATGGCTTTACGTTGTTGCTCACTTTTGCGCTTTTTTTCAATCATAAATGCCTTTTCGGCAACTTTTCCCTCAATTTCTTTTTTAGCCACTTCTATGTCAGGACTTATTGCTTTACGTTGTTCTTCTTGTTCTCTTTGTCGTTCAATCATAAACGCCTTCTCAGCCACTTTTCCCTCAATTTCTAATCCTGTCCTAATAATTCTCGGCTTTACTGATTTTCTTATGTTATCCTTTTCACGACGTATATCCATTCGATATGCCTTATCTGCAATATTACTGGCAATTGCTTTCTCAATTTCATCTAAATTCGGCTTAATACTGGCTCTCATTTCAGCTTCTGATTTCATTCTCTCAGAAATAAAAATTTTATCAGCAACAGTTTTAGCTATCTCTTTTTTACTCTGCTCAAATGATTCCTTTCTTTTTTCTTCTGTTTTATCTAAATATTCTTTAATCTCGTTCTTTTCTTTTTGAATGAGTTTCTTTAGCATCTCCTTTTCTTTTTCGATTTCTTCTGGTGTTTTTTTATTAATATTTTCATCTTCCAAATTTTTCACGTTCCATATTGTCTAATTAATATAAGTAGATATTTAGGAATTAAATTATTTCTGTATTTAAAATGAAAATAATTCTTAATAAAATTAGGTAAATTTAATATTATTTTATGGGAATCGGTGCAATATCATCAGCAACAGAATCCATCAAACTCAATAATGTAAATTTAAGTGTAAGCATTTCATTTACCTCATTCATTAATCTTTGATACTGGTTAGTTTCCTTTTCCATGCTATATTCCATTATTAAATTCTCAAATTCTCGAATTAATTGGAATCGTAACTCTTCTTGTTGATTTAAATCTAATCTTTGTCTAGAAATCCACTTATCAATTCTACTTTTTATTTCAATCTCTTTATTATCTCCTAAAACATAAGATACTTCTACCTGCTCTAAATCCTCAATCTTCTTAACATAACTTAAATCAGAATATATGGGTTTTACCATCAATCCCAAATTAATAATTAATGGTTGCAATTGCAAACCTTCAAAACTCCCGGTTAAATAATCTAAAACAAAATCCTTTCGAAAAAATTGTTGATACTCAACAAATTCCTGAAGGAGCTTAAAAAGTGTTGTCTTTAATAATAGCTCATCATATTCATTAATGTTTTCTGTAGTGATTTCCAATGCTTGATGAATACAATTATAAACTGTTTTCATAAAAGGTTTAATGGTTTTAAACATGTCAAAGAGATTAATGAATTTTAAGATTTTGTCGAGGATTGTAATTTTATGCTGAGCTGTAAAAAAATATCGGTTAATAATATCTTCCAGATCAAAAAATTCATTCGGAATCGAAAGAAAACTCTGTATTTCCTCAAACTTTGAATAGATTCTCACAAAACATTATCCTCAAACTTGAATATAATAATATCCGCTCTTACTATATTTAATACTTTTCATATCTCAAAAAAAAAAGAAAAGAGAAAAAATTTTCTTGACTTTAAAATATTGATAGAATCAGAGCCTTTGAATCATGTAATATTCCAGCTATTGCATAATACAATAATTTCCATATGGAAAATCCCGGAGGAAATACATCGAGAGCTTTTACATCCATCAATTTAAATAATGCATTAATTGTTTCAGCCAAATTATTGCAATTATGCGAAAAAAACACATTTTTCTTACCGAATTCTTCCCTCAGTTTTTCTCCAATTTCATTTATTGCGCAAAAACCTGCTACAAGCCCTTTAGTAAATCCTTCATTTTTTAGTTGTTCTACCAAGTCATTATCAAAACCTTTTCCCATTACTATAAAAAACCCTCCTTTTCCTTGAAGATCCAAACTAAAAACCTGCATGGTTGTTAAAGGGTTATTCTGACAGCCTTCTTTACAGCACAATTCTTTTCCCTTTATAATTTTAACATCCTCTGGAAATTCTTGAAGTAAATCAGTAGGAAATTTTTCTTTGTATTCATCCAAAGATTTTCCAATCACTTTAATTTTACTTAAATCACCAACTCCAAGCCCACGTTCATTTGCTATTTTTAAATGTGGAACATCATCCAAAGCTAAACCAAAAATTCTTGC
>JAHLWE010000063.1 GCA_019058135.1 Promethearchaeota archaeon
CAAAGGTTACTACACCAATAAACTTCCCTTTTGATACTTCTTTCCCTTCATCTGTCATGATAAAAAGTATGATGCGATCTTATTAAAGTGTTTTTCTATTCCTCCATTAGGAGTTCTTCATATAAATATTTTCTTTTGTTAAATAAAGACCTAATATACCCAGAGTTGTTCTTGCGCCTTAAAGCTCGGATGAGAGCATTCTTGAAATCAGTGAATGTATCATAAAATCCATTATAAACCACTTCCGATTTAATTTCTTGCCATAACTTTTCGATTTCATTCAAATCAGGGGAATAAGGAGGCAAGAAGACGAGTTCGAATTGTTCCCGAACTTCTTCTAAAAAGGGTTGTAATAATTTCGCATGGTGAGCCCTGGCGTTGTCCAAGAACATGTAAGTTTTTCCCAAAGTGCAATAAATATCGACAATCTTCCGTAATAAAATCTCAAAATTATTCGCATTTAAGCTTTCGATATATGCATAAATCCCCTCATCTTTGAAAGGATTAATCGCTCCAATGACATTCACTTTCTCGTGGGAGCCGAACGTGCGTGTTATGGGTTTCGTCCCTTTGAGCGCCCATATCCTTCGGGGATCACCCGATCGGTAGAATGTGCTCTCATCCTCGATTAAAATCGTGTCATTTGGACCGAGCTCTTGGATAATTTTTTTCTTTTTCTCAAGAAATTCTTGTTTTTTTTGGATCTGCTTTAGCTGGCAACGGTCTTGGTACAAGTCTCGTCATGTCATGACGCTTCAGTATTCGCCAAATACCGCTCAAAGTCATCTTTATCCCATATTTACGCTTTACGTGTTCTGCAATTATTTTGAGCATCCAATTGCTATAATCATATCCAAAATCTCGTGGAGATCTCAATATATCTTGAATAAGTTCTGCTTGTTCCTCCTCAGATAAAAAAGAAGGGCGTCCTGATTGTGGTAAACTAACTAATCCATTTGAACTATATTCATTCCATCGATATATCCACTTTCGGACGATTTGTCGAGTAACAAACAACTCATCTGCAACTTGCTGTGTGGTCTTTCCTTCATAAAGCTTTAAAATGGCCAAGTACTTCCTTGCCAATTTATGTTTAACCGTTTTTCGGTATAACTTCTTTAACTCTTCAAATGAAAGGTGGTGACAGACTTTGAGTGCTATCATGAAATCAAATGAATGAAAAACTTTTATGAAAGGAAGTGATATGTAGATATATATCATAGAAAAAAAGATATTCAAAACACTTTAAATAATTAGAAAAAAAAATTAAGACTTTATGCATATTTTTAATCAAAACCTTTTAATTAGCCTAACGCAAAACTCAATTCCATAACTGAGATTCGGCACCCACATTTTCTCATTAGCTCCATGCTCCATTTCAATAAATTTTGAGAAGGACATGTTCGGATCAAGTCTTAAAGGAATAAAACCTAAACAATAAATACCTTTAGATCTAAAGAATTTAGTATCACAAGAGCCAGAGGATAACATCGGGACAATATTGGCCCCTGAATGCATTTCATTCATAATTTCTTCAACTAATTCATAAAATGGATCCTTACTTGAATTTATTGTTGCCAATTGTGTGGGTTCGATTGGAATTATCTCGATTTTATTAAATAATTTTTTACCTAAAGCTTTTCTAAGATATCCTTTTATTGTTTCACGATCATGTCCGGGTAAGATACGACAATCGAACGTCATTTCAGCATATTGAGGAATTACGTTAATCTTCTTTCCAGCGTTCAATAGCGTAGGATTTAATATATCGGATACTAAAGGAATTATCAATTTTGTTAAAGGTTGTTTAAATAGTTTTCCTGCAAGATTGAGTGCCGGTCTAATTAATCGTTTAGAGGTTAATATTTTTTTTGCAATTCTTGGTAATGATATTTTTTCTACTGTTTCTTTTATAGAATCTTGAATCTCAATTGGCGGTTTGAATTTGGCTATTCGTTGGATAACCTTAGATAAAACATAAAGTGCATTATCATCAGGTTTCAACGGCATGGATCCATGACCTCCAATACCTTTAACCCTAATTTTTGTCCCTGCAACTCCTTTTTCTCCTATTTGAGCCACATAATCCCGAGTATCCTTTCCAAACGGCAATAAAAATCCTCCTCCTTCATTTATAACATAATCAACATGCACCTTGTCAAAATAATTGTTAATTATATAACCAACACCTAGTTCTCCACCCGCTTCTTCATCGGCGGTAAAGCATAATACGATATCACCTTTTGGGTTATAACCTTCTCTCTTCAAGTAAATTGCAGCCATTAATTCGGGAACTAAAATTCCCTTGCAATCTAAAGCACCTCTTCCCCAAACATACTCGCTAGTTATGTCTCCGCAGAATGGATCACGCTCCCAGTTGGTTGGATCGGTGGGGACAACATCTAAATGCGCTAATAATAATAGACTTTTAGCATTTGGATCTGAACCTTTCCATCTACAAATGATACTTCCTCTTCCTGGCTCAGATTCAATAATTTCTATGTTTTCAAAACCCTCCTTTTCTAAAAGTCTTTTACAATATTCTGCAGCAGGGGTTTCATTACCTGGAGGGTTTGTTGTGTCAATTTTAATTAAATCACTTAAAATTTCGCAGGCTTCTTTCACAATAGGACTGTCACCTGGAA
>JAHLWE010000064.1 GCA_019058135.1 Promethearchaeota archaeon
ATCCCCAACACGCCAACCACCTATTGTTGTTTCGCAAGTGTAATATCTTTTTCCATAAATTTCGACATACCAAACACTTAATTGTGTATTATGTATCGGTGTAAAATCTAAATGAACGCCTACATAAACATGATCGACAGTAACAAAAATTGCTGCATCATAACCAAGTGCTTCGACCAATGAACCAAACAATATTGATTTATCCTCACAATCCCCATTTCCTTCAACAAGAGTTTCGATAGGATATTTTGAAAAGTCATCAATTCCATCAGTCCCATATTCTATATTTCTATACGAATCACCTTTATCTTGGCAGAAACTCAGTAATGCATTAATAACATCTTCATCATCATTCGGATCTATACAATTATCTTTAATACTATCTGCGATAGAAAAGACATTATAGTCATAAATAGTACAATATGTTTCAATAAGTTCTGCTACAACATTTTTATTTGGAGAATAATGTGAAGGATGTTTTAAATCCAATCGATAATAAAAATATCTATTATAGGATATATTAACTTCTACATCCCGATCAACATAAATAAGCCAATCACGGACAGAATGGTCAACTATTCTATAAAAATGTCCTGAAAAACCGGTATTATCCTCAACTTGATCTAACTGAGCCTGTGCACTTTGATAGTTTTGTAAAGCGGTTTGATAATTTTGATATGCATCTAAGTAATCTTGATATGTTTCATTATAATCCTGATACATATCTAAGTAATCCTGATACATATCTAAATAATCATAATATACCTCATTATAATCCGACAATGCTTGTTGTAAATCCTGATATGTTTGGTTATAACCAATTTGAAGTATATCATAATCACTTTGAAGGAAATTTAAGTTAAGAACATTTATTATTACTGCTCCAGATAACACACATGAACAAATCATCGAAATCGAAAATAAGATCTTAAATTTTTTGTTAGATGGGATTCTTTCTATTTTATTATTTTCCATTTTTATATCATTTTTTAACTTTAAGATAAAAATTCTATAATATAAATATCCCCTAATTTTATGCTTGCTTTCATAAAAGTTTATGTCTTTTATATCCTAATTAATACATTTTTTAATTACTAATTTTTATTTTTTATATGTCGAGAAAGAAATATGATCTGAAAATAAATTATAAACTATTTGAAGTTTTTAAAAAATATCTCGACAAACATCCGGAGTTAGGATATCGTTCCGTTTCTGAGTTTCTTAATGAAATTATTCGGAATAAAGCAAAAGAACTCTTAAAATCTGATAAGATATAGTTCTTTTATGAACATAACAAATCTTTCCTTCTTAAAAATCAGATATAATATATTTTAGATTAAGATAAATTGGCTTAAAAGGGATAGGAGTGGTTTTTGAGATTTGTAGAAAATTTTAAATATGGTTTGATTTTTTAAAAATATCAAAAGCCTTACTGGATTATGATCATCTCAAAGAATTGAATTTTTTAACCAAGAATATCTTGAATAAAATACATAGATTTGATTTTTATTTTTTTAAAAAAATGTTAAAAAATTTCGTCGATGAAATTAAATTTATAAATAGATTGATAATAGATAACATAAAGTATCACGAAATTTTTATTTTTAATCATATAAAACGCAAAAATTTAAAGCAAAATCAAAACGGCGCAATAATATCCTATTAATAATTCTTGAATGTTTAAGGGTTTTGAACATAGGCGCATTTGGTAGTTTTTTTGAATAAGTTTATAAGTAAATTTAATGATATTTTAAATGCATAAATTTATTATTTTGTGATACGATAAGTATATTTGGGAAAAAAATTTAGAAAAGGAGTTTGAAGATTATTTCTGAAACTTATTTTACTAAAATAAATTCAATCTTAGATAATTATATCTCTAAAAAAGAACTTGGAGAAGACATATACAGCCCACTTAATAAATTATTAGATGATGTTAAAAATTTAAATGAATCTGCATTCAATAGATTAGATAGAAATTTTCTTGAGAAATCAAAAGAAGATTCTGCATCTAATTTTCTTTTTTATCATAGTATAAGAAATCTTAAACTTTCTCTTTTAAAGATTATTGACCGGTTTAAACAAGCAAAAGCGAAACAATTAAACCCTTTAATAGCGATGCAATTAAAAGAATTCATTAAATACTTCATGGGCTTTTTAATATTTTTAAAAAGAATTCAACAAAAGGAATTATATGGAATAGATATATTATCTGATGAATTAGAAAGATTCAGAAATAAAACAAGAGAATATTTATTTTTATGTAATACTGATGAAGAATTTCGTTATGATAATATACCTGAAGAAGAATTTGAAAGGTTATTTAAATCAATCCAAGAAAATAATATTGATAAAGATGAAATATATGACGTAAATGAAGGGAAATGAATAAAGACATTTTTTTCCGGTTCTTTTGCGATACCAATGTTTTAATTTCAGCCTCATTTTATTATAAATTTAAATTTATAAAAAAGACTTTTTGTGAAGAGCAATATGAAAATTGCATTTTTATAATGCGTTATTTTGAAAAAGTTCTAGAACAATCTGGTAAAAAATTTGGTATTTTAACTCAATCAATAATTAAAGAAGTAAAACAAAGAAGAATCCATATTTTAATAAGGAATTTAACAGAAAAATATCAAGAACATAATGAAGTAATATTTAAAAAAATTTTAGACGAATTTTCGTCAATTCTCAATAGAATCGATGATAATCTTAATAGAAATTTAAAAATTTTCATAATAGGGAAAGCAAATATTAAGGACAAAAGAGTTCAGAAAATTTATCTTAAAGTTAATGAAATGTATAACGAATTTAGCGAACAGGCTACAAAAATTATAGAACAAGAAAAAGAAAAATCATGGAAAGATATTGGTTCGCTTGTTGCAAAAAAATTTAGAAAGCCAGAAATTTTTTCATTGATTCAACAGCAAGAATTAGAAGAAAAAAGACAAATTTTAAATTTATTAAGAAAACCAGTTGGGATCAAAGATAAAGAAATAATATCTGAAATTATTTATGAACGAAAAAGAGTTATTCAGGAAAATCCTAAATTAAAAGGGAATCTTACTTTTTTTTTCGTAAGTGAAGATGTTCATTTTTCTCCAAAATACATAATGAGATATAATAAATATTCGAACCCAATAACAAAAAAAATAAAAGAATTATTTAATATAACTTGTATTCGTTCAAAAATTTTTTGTAAATTAATAAAAAATCAAAAATTAAATCTAACTAATTAATTGGTAATAAGATTTGATATTACCTTAATCAATATTTTAACTCTTCATAATGTATAAAAATCAATTATTATGTAAAGATTTATTAAAAGATGGAATGATAAAAAATTCGATTGATATTATCAACGGCAGATTGCACAAATATTCTTCTTCTAAAACAATATCCGAATTTATTAATTGAGATGAAATAACCAATTTAAAAAAACCGAGAAAAAAATAATGAAATAATTTTCTTCTTTTTGAAAAAAATGATTTTTGAATTAATTCAATAAAAATCTGAGATTCTAATAATAAATCTCTTAAATTTACTTAAAGATTTTAAAAATTTTCAAAAATTTTTAATTTTATCAAACTTTTTTTATCTTCATTCTTTTTTAAGATCAAAAATAGATTTTGAAAAAAATAAGTAATAATTATTATCATTCAAATAGAATTTTATATTAATTTTTATTTTTAATCCTAATAATAATTACTTTTAATTGTACTTTTATGAATTATACACGATCTGACCTAGTTCTTGCCGACGCTGCAATGAATCAAATGAGGAATGCAATATATCATTTAATTCGATTTATGAAAAGAGAAAATATTAAAGATATTAATATGCGATTGCAGCGTATAGGAAAAAATATTGCATCAACCTACGGTCGATATTGGCTCCCTAAAAACGCATTAACTAGACAAAATCTGGATATTATATTAAAAGAAATATATTCTTCTATTTTTAAGTCAAAAATTAATCTCGAGGTAGATTATGAGAAAAACATTCTAAAAATAGTGGACAATAAATGCTGCCTATGTAAATATAACTATCCGGATATAGATATCCCGGGATGTGAAGTGCTACAAGGATTTTTACCGAATTTCATTAATATTTTAAATACAAAATACCCTAATGAAAAAATTATTTCTGTAAAACGTAAAGAAGTCAGTAGATCTAGAGCTATTGGAGATTCTCAATGTGTGCAAGAATTTTATATATCTGAGAAATAATGAGGTGTAGAAAGAAATGGGACTATTATCATGGTTAATTAAGAAAATCGGGAAGTCGCTTGGAAGAAATACTAAAGCATTATTTTATACTTTATTATATCGAGAAATTTTTAAAGAGATTTATGATATTAAAAAAGATTTGGATAAAACAGTTAAGATAATGAGATTTATTGGTGGAGAGGCTTCTTTGGAATCTCTAAAAAGACAGACTTCGATTTTAAAATTTTTACCTGGAGAACCAGATAGGGTATTAAAATATTTTGAACTTATATGGACTATAGTATTTGGAATGGAACTCGGAGAATATGAATATGAAGAAGTAGTAGAAGAAGGCTATCCTTATCCAATTATCCGAGTAAAGATAAAAAAATGCCCAGTTTGCGGAGGATATGGGATGGATCCTGAAGATACTATTGATTTTAATAAATTAAAAGCAAGCTCTGGTGGAATGGCATGCGGATTTATTGGAATGATAGAAAAAGTAATAAATTATCTTCTTATGACAAAAAAGAACGATTTTAGGATGAAAATAACGGAGGAAAAATGTTATGCTAAGGGAGATGATATCTTACAATTTAAAATAGATATTATAAACATTCACGATTTTAAATCAAAAATTCCCGATACTGAAGACATAAGTTATTACGATGCAGAGGATGAAGATCGTGAGCTGATGTTAGAGTTCAATGAAATTAAAGAAAGCATATTCGATAAACTTCGAGATAAATTAGATTTAGATAAAATTGAAGAACTTTTTGATGAGCCTTTAAATTCGATTAAAGAAAATCTTTCTAAGCTCATAAGAGATAAAATGCACATGGATCCTGGTGATTTTTTTGATTATTTTACTAATTATGAGAGTGATATTTTTAGAATAATCGGTTATTTAGGCATACATCTACTTAATGAATATGGAGGACTTGTTGAGAAATACCTTTCAAATAAAATATTTGCAAAAATAAGCGGGTATATTTTTCAGCAAATTAATGAAACCTATAAAATATTTATTCCTTTTGATATAATAGATGATTACCATCAACTTTTACTAGAATTTCTTAGAGATTTAGCTCCTGAAGAAATGGTAGAAAAAATTAAAGACTTTTCTCCAACCGATTGCACTGACCTTATTTTAGAAGGAACTCAAATGGCATTAGAAGATCTCGGTATTGATTTTTCAGAATTAAAAGAAAACATATGGGAGGAATTAAAAAGACAAAAACCTACTGAAGAAGAATACGAATTACCTTCTATTACTTCAACTAAAGAGGAAAAAGGATCGGTATTAATACAAATCTTCCAAGAAATATTATTGTTAATTAATGCCTTGTTGAGTCTTCCAGTTCGGATTATACTCGCCCGTGAACATGAAAGTATAAAAACTACGCTTAAATCAACAACCTCGGGAGGGGAGGTTCTGGAATCAATAAAACTTCATGCTGATAGAATAGTTGAATTTCTAGAAGAAATTAGAAGTTAATTATTGTCTTTTAATTTAGTTTTAAACCAAATACTGAAAATAATGGTAATTAAAAATTTTGCAGTACTTGGATATGGAAATATCGGAGCAATTCACCTTCGAAATTTAATGAAACATCCAAAAACTGAAGTAAAAGCAGTATATTCTCATTCTCATAAAGCAAATCTTCCTAAAGGGATAAATTTTTATAGTTCTTATGAAAAATTGATTGAAAAAGAAGAAATTGATGCCGTACTCATTGCTACTCCCACTTTCACACATAAAAAAATTGCTTGTTTCTGCGCTGAAAATGGTTTAGATATATTTTTAGAAAAACCAATGGCACTAACACTTGATGAATGTGATAGTATTATTAATAGCGTTGAAACTAATAATGTAAAATTTTTTATTGGGCATGTATTAAGATTTTGGCCTTCTTACCGCTATGTTAGAGATTTTATAATTAGTCTTAAATCCAGTCTTGGTGATATACATACATTTATAGCGAAGAGATTGAGCTCATTTCCATGGAGTGAGTGGTTTGCAGATGAAAAAAAATCTGGTGGTGTAATATTAGATCTTTCTATCCATGATCTTGATTATGCTTCATGGATTTTAGGAAATGTAATCTCTATTTCATGTAAAGCAAAAAAAATTAAACGGTTTGATCGGAAAGTATTTGGTAAATCCAATACGTCTTTAACATTTCAAGATGACAAAAAAGCTAAATGTACAGCGAGTTGGGCAGAAAAGAAAGATTTCACTTTTACTACATACGGAAATATTATAGGAACAAGAGGAAATATAGAATTCAACGGAGAGAGAATATTTGAAGGATATTCCGTTGAGATTATTGAGAAATTGAAATCAGAAGATGGTTATTATAATGAACTCTCTCATTTTATTGATTGTATTATCAATAGATATAAGAATTTAGCAATAGTGGGTGAAGATGGTAAAAATTCTGTTGCATTATGTTTAGCTGCAATAGAATCCGCAAATAATAATGGAAAAATTATTTTTTTAGATGAATATCTAAACTATTAAAATTAAACCTTCTCTTTTCTAAATGTCTTTATTCTTTCTGTAATTTTCTATCAATAAATCCAATAGAAATTCCTAAACTTTTGGCGATAAAGCCTTCAATTTTTTTTTAATTAAGAAATTTCTGATTTATACCTTTGATAAAATAATTCAACGATATTTTGGAAAAAAAAGCGTTCTTTCAAAACATCATAATGTGATTTATTTTTTAAATTTGTTAATTTTGGTATTTCTTCTGATTTAATCTTACCCTCCGCTACGAGATTCATTCGACATTTAAATTGGTCAATTAAGTCTACTGGTCTAAGAATTATTGAAAATATTTGAGAAATTTCTTTAATTAAATCCTCGATTTTTAATTTAGTATTTAATTCCCTATTTGAATATAGATATGATTCTATTTTCTTAATTAGTGACTCTTTCTTATTAATATCAAGATAATCTTCCTCTGATATTATATCATCAATAAATTGAATTATTTTATTTATTATGGTTTCATTTATCTTGCTTTTTAAAAATTCATTTGTTAATTTTTGTAAAAAAGTCTCTTTTAAATATTTCTTAAACTTGATAATTATTGCTTGACTTTCTTTTCTATCAGAACAAATCTCAATAATTTCTCCTTTTGGAGTACTATAACTAAACCCGTGCCCCTCTGGCCCTAATCCTCCTAAAAAAATCATGGAATATGTATAGAAATTATACCTTTTTGGATTTATCATCTTATTTAAATTGATTTTTATATTATTTTCTGAAATTAAATGTGTCTTATCGTCAATTTCTATTATTAAGAAATTATCTTCATCATTACTTTCTGTTGAATCAAAATTATGCATTTTATTAACGTGAGCTTTAAAGATTTTTAAAAATCTTGAAATTTTTCCCAAATTTTTTACACTTAATCCATAAACTGAATAATTATTAAAATAGATACGAATTTGTTCCGCAATTTCTTCAAGATTTCTATAACCTGGATATATTCCGTCTGTTTGAATAAACAAATCATATAATCCTTCAGGTAAATCTTTATGTACAAAATAGATAAAATGATCACTAACTTCTCCAAATAAATCCAATAAATTTTCCATAAAAAGAGTTTTTTGCTTTAATTTTTTAATTAAATTAATTTTCTTTACATTTAAATCTCTATAACTTAAATTATAACGATTTACATATTGTAAGATGCTAGTAATTCCACCCAATTGTAGATTTTGAATACATTCATTGATAGCTAATTGAATTTTTTTAAATCTATCTGGAATTTTTAAAGGATCAACAAAAATTCCTAGTTTTGAGGCTAAATCTAAAATGCTTTGAAAATATTTTAATGAATCAAGAGTTATACAATTTGAAAATATTTTATGTATGTATTGTTCAGAATCACTATATTTTTTCTCACGAATTTTATTATGCAATTCTTTTTCTAATTTAGGAAGATACTTGGGAATATTCATAACTAAAATAAAATAAGGGTGTATTAATATAAAAAAATCGCCTTTATTATATCAGTTTTGATTTAATCTAATAGTCCAGCAATTTTTTTAGAAGTAGCAGTAATATTTAAAAAGACCATGATTTGAATAAATTGAACTTATTACTTCTAAGAGAAACGCCATAAAGTTACTTTTAATCCAATAAATTAGCTACTTTTTTAGAAGCAGCAGTAATATTTAAGAAAACCATACCCAGCGAGGGATTTGAAACGGTTAAAACACAGAGAATCGCATTGTTTCCTGCCCGTGATAAAATGATTAAGCCCTCATCTCCTTCAATCATAATTCTTTTAAAATTTCCACGGGCTAACTCAGATACGGCTCTTTCGGATACACTTATAATCGCAGCTGACATAGCACTTATGATTCCTGAATTAGTCTCACCTCCATATTCAGTTCTTAATCTTGGGAGGGCGTCAGCTATTGGTAATCCTTGAATACTAACGATAGCACTACCTTGAATTTCAGAATTCATTGCTTCCATTTGTCGAAGTATATTTGAAAGTTCCAAAAGGTTTTCTGACAATTTTAATCAAAAATCAAAAATTTTTAAAATATTAACGTTAACAAAATTAATATTTCATTAAATTAATTTATATTTTTTATTTTTCTTTAATGTAATTTATATTTTATCAATTAATTTTAATTAGTGTTTAGAATATTTAATAATTAATTTTAGAATTTGATTAATATTAGTGATGAATAAGAAATAATGAGTGAAAAGAAAGCTCCAAAAATAGTTAAAAATCGAATAGAAAATTCAACTGAACAAAAAAATAAAGAAAAAGAAGATTATAAAGAAAAACCAATTGTGAAAGAATCACCAGATGATAAAAAGAAAGAAGAGGAAGAAGAATTAAAAAAAAAGATTGAATTGACCAAAAAAGCAGGAGAAATCGCCAAAAAAATAAAAGACGCTATTCGCCCCAAAATAAAAGTCGGTGTAAAAGCAATTGACATAATAAAAGCAATTGAGAATATGATTTTTGATCTGGAAGCTAAACCTGCTTTTCCAATCAATATCTGCGTCAATAACATTGCTGCGCATTATACTTCACCAATAAAAGATGAGATGGTAATAAATGAGGGAGATATTGTTAAAATCGATTTTGGAGTTCATATCGATGGTTATTGCGTTGATAATGCATTTACTTTAAGTTTTAATGATGATGAAGTGTTAAAAAATTTAGTAGAAGCGCCAGAAGTAGCGGTTAAGGCAGCAATAATGATGATGAAACCCGGTGTTAAAACCAATGAGATTGGTAATAAAATTGAGCAAATAATTAAAGGTTATGGATTTAAATCGATAAAGG
The DNA here is from genome assembly GCA_019058135.1 of Promethearchaeota archaeon. GTDB lineage: Archaea > Asgardarchaeota > Lokiarchaeia > Sigyniarchaeales > SOKP01 > 6H3-1. The sequence continues at coordinate 9,539 of JAHLWE010000064.1, forward strand.
AGTTGGGAGGTCATTCTGTAGAACGGTGGAGAGTTCATGGATCAAAAGAACTCCCAAACCAAAGCTCAAAACATGGAATAGAAATTGAAGAAAATGAAGTATATGCCGTTGAAGTTTTTGCTTCTACTGGGGAAGGAACGGTTCATGGGTCCGGAAATGTGCATATTTATAGCCTAAATCCTTCTGCTGGGAGAGTTCCTTTAAGACGAAAAATTTCCAGAAAAATTTTAGGATTTATCTCAAAAGAATATAAAACATTACCTTTTTGTGAGCGACAACTTATAGCTGAATTAAAAACTGGTATTAGTTTTGGATTACAAGAGCTAAAAAATTCAGGGAAAATCACTCAATATCCTGTACTTCTTGAAAGGAAAGGCGTCTATATTTCACAACATGAAGAAACTGTTCTAATAACTAATGAAGGATGTCAAAAATTAACTTAATACTAAAAAAATAAAATAATTTAATTCATATATGCAAAAGTTAAATATTTGCTTAATATCTTTAATGATTCCACCAGATTCCCAAGATGGTGAATCAAAATTTTTTAAAGGAATATTTGATTACCTTAAAAGACAGGGACATAAAGTCTTTTACCTTACTGGGAAATGGAATTCCGAACTAAAAGACCCAAATATTGTTCAAGTAAATGTAATAAAAAAACGTTTTTTATGGATACCCCAATTTAATCTTAATGTAATAAAATACCTTAGAAATAATAAATTTGATATAATTCACGGAAATGGGCCAAAAGGAACGCTACCAATTATTTTATCAGGAAAAAAGAAATTTATTTCTACTATTCATGATTTAGGTCCATTTGAGGCAACATCTACTTTACTACCATTTGGTCAAGTCCTTCTTAGGAGTATTGTAAAAAGAGCTACTTATATAACTACATGCTCTAATTCTATCAAAAGGCAAATCAAACATTATATTCCAGAAGTAAATATTAATAAAATCTTTAATTTATATTCCGCTATTGAAGAAAAATATAAACCAGCACCTAAAAAAGCAAAAGATTTAAAGGAGAAATTAAATATTAAAGGTCCTACTTTGCTCTATATTGGTCGTATTGCTTTTTACAAGGGTGTCTCTGATATTATTAAAGCTTATTATATTGCAAAAAAAAAGATTTCTAACCTTAATTTAGTAATAGGAGGCAAACCTGATTATAAAATATTGAAAATTTATGAAACTTGGAAAAAAAAATACAAAAATGTTCATTTTATTGGATTTGTTCCCGCTGATAAAATTCCTATATACTATTCAATGGGTGATATCTTTATCACATATTCATACGCATCAGAGGGTTTCGGTTTGACACCTATAGAAGCATTGGCTTGTGGTACACCAGTAATTTGTTCTTCATTACCTGCTTATAAAGAAATATTGCAAAATAATGCAATATTTGTATCTCCAAGAGATCCACAACAATTAGCTGGAGAAATAATATCTCTAATTAAGGATGAATCTAAAAGAATTAATATGATCAAAAATGCTCAAAATTTTATAAAAAAATATAATTGGAGTTTTGTTGGTAAAAATCTTGAAAAAATTTATCAAAAGTTTCTTGGAGAAAGATAAGAATTTTTAATAATTCATTTTTATTTAATCTTTAATTCTCTTTCAAAATTTATTTATACTAATTATTGTTTACGAATAATTGCTGTACCATTTATGTCAGGTATTTCAATAATTTTTTCTGGTTTTTCAGTTAGAAATTCTTTAACCGCTCTAAATACACCTTTATTACATTCATATGGATTATTATAGTCATGAATAAATATGTAACCGCCTTTAGATACTCTTGGATAGAAAAATTCCAATCCTTTTAATGTTGAAAGATATAAATCCACATCGAGGGAGACAAATGAAAATATTTCAGATTCTAATCCTGTTGCTGTTTCTGGAAAAACTCCTTTTCTTATAAAAATATTATTTAAATCACCTAGATTTTTTTTTACTATTTTTAAATTTGTATCTTTAAATCTAGGGGTGATGTTTTTATCTTCTAAATATTCTAAAGGAAAACCTTCAAAGGTGTCAAATAAATACAATTTTCGCTCAGGGGCTAATAAATGGATTATTCTACTTGAAGTCCCCCTAAAAACACCTACTTCTGCTAAACTTCCATTGATCTTCTCATTTTTAATTGTGTTTATTGCTAAAGATATTGTTGCAAATCTTACGGGATCCCAAAATGATAATACAAATCGATCATGTGTGGATTTATCATATGGAGGAAACTTAAGGAGAACTTTTTTAACTATTTCTCTCTTAATTGAATAATAAAAAAAGTTGGTAAATCGAAAGTTTTTTATTATTTTACTAACAAATGAATGAGTATTAAAAAAGGCTTTAATTTTTGAATTTACTATATCCAAAATACTTCTCATACAAAGATCTTCCTATACTTTTAAAATTGATAATTTTATTAAAAAATATAATTTTTATATTGTTCAATTATTAAAATTTTTAATTTAAAAACATTAATATGCTTGAAAATACGTTCAGGTCTTAAAAATCCTTTTTTTAAATTCATTTATACTTCTTTCAATTGGGTTATCCAATTCTTTAATTTTTTGAAAAGTATCCATTTTATAATTTCCTTCCAAATATATAAGTGCTTGATTAACGGAATCTTTTACCAAATGAAAATGTTTAAAAGGGAAACCATTATCTATAAGAAATTGCTCTTGTGGGTAAGTTTCTAAAGGAAAAAATTCAATAGAAGGCACACCTAATAAAGCAGATTCTCTCACCATAGTTCCACCGCCTGTAATTACTAATTTCGCAAAATACATTATTTGGGCTAAATTATCTAATCCTTGATATATCCTAACGTTGTCAGTATTAATATAATCCTTAAATTTTAACTTAAGAAAATTATATTGTTCCTCATTTCTAGTTATGATTAAAAATTTATAGTCAGAAGTATGCTGTAATAATTCTGGTATTATCTCCGTTAATTGAGTTTCATAAGGTTTCATTTTATTAGCTAAATAACCAGCCTTAGTAGGTTCTGTTCGACAAATTATATAATAATCTTTTGTTAAATTTAAATAATTTAATACCCTTTCATCTGGTTTAAAGTCTGAAAGCCATCCAACCTCATCAATTCCATTAAATCTAATTATTTTTTCTTCTTTAAGCCCATATTCTAAATACAATTTTAATGGAATACATTTTGGGACAATAAGTTGATTTACATAAGGGAATGTTGTAGAACATGGACCATAAGATCTTGGCTCATCATTAAACATAATATTAGGAATTTGGAGTCCAAAGGAAATTCTTAAAGCCTCTGGACTTGTTATACAAAATAAAAATTGTGGTTTTTCTTTATCAATAATTTTAATTAAGTGTGATAATCTTTCTGAATATGCCTTTAATTTCCCAAGAAGAGTTCTCCCACCATATTTCCCTGCTGGAATATAATCTACTCCCCATTTATTTAATAAATAATAGGTCGAGTCAAAATCTCTTGCAGTTATGAAAACATCATTATCCTTCATTAACTTTTCATAAAGCGGCTTAAGCATTGTAACACTTTTTGGCTCACAAAAATCTAACCAAATTTTCAATATTTTAATCCCTCCCTTAAAAATTAAACCCTAGGTTGACAATTCCACTGTTCCAAATTTTCCCTAATCCATTCTACTTCTTTTTTAACGCCTTCTTCA
>JAHLWE010000065.1 GCA_019058135.1 Promethearchaeota archaeon
AAAGTCGGTCGTTCCGAGGATCCCGGCTCTTTTGACGATATTGCAGAAGAATTTGGAGTATCATTTTCTACTTCTTGAGATATAATTAAAAATGATTTGGAAAAAAAATAATATAATAAGAAATTTTCGAAGCCTGAAATATCCGATGAGCAACGAGAGGGCATAATAAAGGACGGTCGTTCCAAAGAATTTGATTCTATAAATAAGATTGCAGAAAAATGGGGAGTAGGATGGGGTACTGTTAAAGATATATTAGAAGATGATTTGGGAAAAAAAGAATTCGATAAAAAATTTCGTAATGATTTAGCACAATTAATAGGGTTTGAGAATCATAAATTAATTGAAAAAATAGCCACGCAAGATTTTGATGAGAAAAGAAAAAAGTCTCCAGATGTTCCAATACTCGTTTCAGAGCCCCCAATTTATACTAATAGTAATAAACGTTGCGATAATGTATTTAAAAATGATAAAAAATATCTACAAAAACTTCTTAAAGATAAAATCGCAAAAGAGTTAAATATTGATCCTAAAGAATTAGACCACATTGAAGTTGTGCTTTTTGATTATACCAGTTCATCAAACAAAGACACCGTTATTGATAAGATTAGGAAATATCAACATCCCAAAATTATGTTATTCATTGTCGTGATATATTGGCTTCCAAATTGGATTGCTCGAGTTAAGAAACTCCCTAAAGATAAGAGGATTAAATATCCCGAAAACATCCGTATTATTAGCTGGGATCTTTTTGCCGATTTGTTAAATTTAAGTGATGATAATCGGAAGCAGCTTGAGGAAGTTATTAAATTAACTAGATTAAGAGATTTAGAAACCTTGAGAAAACTTAACGAACAAAATAATTATAAATTGCGCCGATTAAAAAAATCAAAAAATAGAAAAAAAGGAACCAAAAATGATTTAGATGCATTTTTGAAGAAAATTTAAAACCATCTCTACCGATAATTTTATTGATTTTAAAACCCAACCTAAAATAAACGAATTAATTTTAGGAATAAGTAGAGATAATACTTTTTGACCGATGATCATGGTGGGCAGTGGTGGAATTTATGCAAATTTTATTAAAGATGTTTCATTTTCATTAACTTATAAGTTTTCAAGAGAAGATGTATCCCATTTGCTCTCTCAAACAAAAATCTTTACTTTACTTCAAGGGGTTCGTGGCGAACCTCCATCAGATACCGATGCAATTATTGATGTAAATGATTTTCCTGAAATAGTAGAATTAGATATAAATCCTCTATTATCCTTTGTTAAAGGATGTTCCGCTGTTGATATTAAAATTACAATTAAATCCTAAATTAATAAACAGAAAAAAAATAAAATTAAAATTTATTTGAATAAAAAAATTAAAATTGCATGTGAGAGAAAAAATGGTAAAAACAATATATTTGAGTTCATTCAATGAAAGAGCTGGTAAGACTCTAATTGCTATAGGGTTGCTCCAAAAATTCAAGAAAGAAGGCTATAATGTTAAATATTTCAAACCTGTGGGTAAACCAATTGGAGCATTAACCAACAAGGCTGATCGCGATGTTTCGTTTATTTTTATGAATATTATTGAATCTGAGCATGATATAGATACGATTTGTCCTGTATCAATTACCCCTAATTATTATATTGATAATATAGATATAGAACAAAGAACTGAATATACAGAGAAAATTAAAAAGGCTTATGAGAAAATTAAACAAGATTGCGATATGGTTATTATTGAGGGAACGCCTAATTTTAGATATTATTGCCGAGTTGGGCTAGATGATGTTACAATTGCAAAAGAATTAGGAATCGATGGAATGTATTTTATATTAGATATTTCTACTGATAATTTTGTGGATACATTACTTTTTACAAAGAAGTACCTCGATTTTAGAGAAATGAAAATAACTGGGCTTATTATGAACCAAATCGATTTTGACTATGTAGAAAGAGTCAAAGAATTACAGAAAAAACATATCGAAAAATATGACATCCCTTTAGTAGGTATAATTCAAAAAGATCCCTCATTATCAGAACCTACAGTTTTAGAAATTATGGAAGGCATTGGTGCTGAATTAATAAACAATCCACCAGACGAATCTATGAATAAAAATGTTAAATCAATATTAATTGGAGCTATGGATGTTCCTAGCGCTATGAAGTATGTTAGACAGAGTGTAAGTGCTGCTTGTATTACTGGTGGAGATAGAAGTGAGTTAATTTTAGCCACTCTCGAATCTAATGTTTCTGTAATCATCCTAACTGGCTATATCCAACCAGACATTTCAGTTAAAGTAAAAGCAGATGAATTAGGTATTCCGCTTTTGTTAAGCCCCAGTGATACATACACGACCTTATATAATATAGAAAGAATTAAACCGGGAATTCAACCAGAAGAAAAACAGATTGCTTTAGAAATTATAGAAAAATATATCAATTGGGAATTATTAAAATCTTAAATTTTTCTTAAATTTACTTTTATCTCATTTTATCTTAGAATTCTTTATATTAATTCCTAAAATTCTTGCTCCACCTCTAAGATCGATCTACAAGCTTCAAGTTCTTTCTCTAATACAGAAATTATTGAATCGTAACCTTTTTTATTTACAAATAACTCTCTTTTTCCCTTCAAAATACTTAAAATTCTCATCAATTCTTTTATGTGGTTCTCTTTTTCATTCATTTATATCATTACACTTTTGTTAAAGTTAATTTTTATATTTGACTTTTTTTAGGTTTAAGATATACTGTTCCAACTACAATTAAAATTTCAGTCTTATCCAATAAATGTATTTTTTTTGATGTTTAATATTAGCACGTGTTTTTTATTGTAATATTAGAATTTAATTTTTTAATTAATTAAAATTTACTTATTTGTAAAAAGTCAAAAACATATTTGAAATCTGTTGTTAAGGTGATAGAAATAAATTTTCTAAACTTAGCTATTTAATTCAAGAGTATTCAAAACAATTAAAAGAAATTCAGAATTCTAAAAAATAAATATAAAACTAAAGTGACTTATTCTATGGGAAAATTAAATATTGGAGATAAAGCACCACTTTTTAAAATCGATTCATATAATGCTGGAATTATTGATTTATCTGATCTTATTGGAAAGCAAAAAATTATCCTTATTTTCTCAAGGTATTTTGGTTGCCCCATATGTCATTTAGATCTAAAAAATTTATTAGAACGTAAGTCAGAAATAGAAGCGAAAGATGCTAAGATTTTATATATTACACAATCTGGTGTAAAAATAGCAAAACAATTTATCGAGGAGAAAAAAATTACATTTCCAGTTATTCCAAGTTCAAAAAATGAACTATATAATGATTATGGATTAGGAATAATGGGGATGGAGGCAGTTAAACAAGTTCGTGATAAGTTTAAGGAAGCAACAAAATTTGGAATTAAACATGGAGAATATGAAGGTTGGGAAAAACAATCACCCGGGCAGTTTATTATAAACTCTGAGGGCATAATTATTCATGAAAAATTAGGTTGGTTAGATATAGATGCATTGCTCAAGGTTCTATAATTGAAATTGAATTTAAATTTTTAACTAATAATTAAATCTAATATTCTTTAATTAAACCTAATTTTTCCATCCTTTTTTGTGTAATTTTTAGCATTTCTTCAGCATGAGGAATATCTATTGTTGATTCAACAGAAATTCTTAATTTAGGAGTTGTTCCGCTTCTTCTCACCATCACCCAGCCTTCTTGATAATCAAATCTAAAGCCATCTAATTTATTTATTTTAACATGATCTCTGCCCAAATTTTGAAACAAATTATTCATTTCTGTTATTATTTTTTCATTTACTTCTCTAGTAAAAGGAATATCTTCTTTTAATTGAAAACTCTCTCGAACAAATGGAAAATCCGGAATCTCTTTTAATAATTCTCTTAATGGTTTTCCTTTTCTATTTATCATCTCTAAAACATATGCTATAGTTAAAAGAGAGTCAGGTCCGTAGTGGTATTTTGGCCAGATATATGTACCACTGGTTTCGCCACCAAGAATGCCTCCCTTTTCCTTTAATGCTGTTGCAACTTTAATGTCTCCAACCTCAGTTCTAATTACCTCATAACCTAATGGTTCTAGTAATCTTTCAAGCAGGCTTGAACTATTAATTGGGGTTGCTATTTTTCGATCTTTTTCGGGTATTCCGCCATTTTCTGTCAGTATGTCTTTTGCACATAAAGCAAGTAATCTAATTGGGTCAACTAACTTACCATCTTCAGCAATAAAAATAACTCTGTCTGCATCACCATCAAGAGCAATTCCTATGTCTTGGACATCTGAGATTTTAACAAATTTACTTAATTGGTTTAAATTTTCTTTGTTAGGTTCAGATAATCTTCCTGGAAATGATCCATCCATTTGCGCATTAATTGTCATATATTTAATATTATATTTATTAAGAATTATTGGGAGAATATCACACGAGGAACCATTCCCGGGGTCTACAATTAAATGAAGATGATTATCTCTTGGGATTTTAATTTTTTCTAAAATATCATTAACATGAAACTCGTTAAGGTCATACACTGGTGTAGCACTGCCAATGCCCCGCCAATCGGTTTTGTTAAACTTTTCTTTATTATATATATCTTCAATTGTTTCTTCCTGTTCGGCTGAAAACCCTAGGCCGGATGGGTTCCATAGCTTGACACCAATATATTCAGGAGTGCTATGTGATGCAGTTATCATAATTCCGCAATCTCCATTAAGAATTTTGCAAGACATTGCAAGAGTTGGTGTTGTAACTATGCCAACGGTCTTAACCTTACATCCCGTGCTAATAAGACCAGCGATTAATGCGTGTTCAATTGGTAATGCGGCAGTGCGGATATCTTTACCGATTATTGCAACACCCCCATTAATATACGAACCTATAGTTAATCCTAACTTTAACGCCATTTCTGGAGTAAAATGAGCTTCAGTTCCCCCGTAATTTTTAAAAACCTTTCTGATTCCGGAAGTACCAAACATTTGTGTCAATTTATGCCCCAATCAAAATTTTAAACAATTAGTTATTTGTATAATTAATTAATATAAAAACATATTGTTGTCATTATTTTTAATATTTATTAAAAAAATAAAAGATTTTTAATAATTCTATTTAAGAATGAATCATCATGGGGAATTATCGTATTGTATTAATTGGAGCAGGCAGTACTTCATTTGGGCCCTCAATGCTCACTGATATTTTTTTAAGCAATATTTTACAAGGGTCAACTATTGTATTGCATGATATTGATAAAAAGAAATTAGAAATAATTTATGAATTAATTATTAATGAAAATGAAAAATTAGGGAAGAATTTCACCATCGAACACACCACAAATCGTCAAAAAGCCCTTGAAAATGCTAATTTCGTAATAATTCTATAGAGGTTGGTGATCGAATGGAATTATGGAGACAAGATTATGAAATACCGAGAAATCATGGCTCAACGCAGATTCTAGGGGAATGTGGAGGTCCTGGAGGAACTTTTCATGCATTCAGAATAATTCCTCCGATCATAGAAATCGTGAAAGATGTTGAAAGGATTTGTCCAAATGGATTTTTAATTAATTTTTCAAATCCTATATCCCGTGTTTGTTTAGCAATTAAAAGAAGCACGAAAAATTTGAAATTTATAGGTCTTTGCCATCAAATTGGTTATTTAAATAAATTTCTCCCTAAGATGTTTAATAAAAAACTCGAAGATTTCAAAATAACTGCTGTTGGATTAAATCACTTTGGGTTTTTAATTGGGTTAGAGGATTTCAAAACTGGTAAAAGTTTAATGCCTGAATTTAATAATAAAGCGTTAAAATATCTTAATAGGGTAAAAAATCGATTTGAATATTCTGAATTAACATTTGAGGTTTTAAAGAGATTTGGATATTTCTCTTATGCGTGTGATAATCATCTAGGTGAATATCTGCAATTTGGAGAGGAATTTACAGAAACTCAAGACATGATCGATTGGATTAACCATACCGACCAAGAGGGAAAGGCAATTTACGATCGCATTATGAGATTTCATAGACGTTTTAAAAAAGGAACATTTAAAAGGTTGAGGTTATTAACAAAACGTTTTACTGGCGAGCGTGCAATTCCAATAATTGAAGCAATTATTACCAATAAAAAAAGTTATGAAAGTTCAGTAAATATACCGAATGATGGACTTGTAGATAATTTACCTCAAGATTTAGTAATCGAAGGACCTGTGTGGGTTGATGGTGATGGAGTTCATGGAATAAAAATTGGTAGCTTACCTAAAGGTATAGCAGCATTACTTCGTATCGAAGCATGTGTACAGGATTTATGTATTGATGCTGTCATAAAAAGATCCCGTGAAATTGCATTACAATGTCTAACCATCGATCCAAATGTGGGAAATGCCGAAATGGCTGAAGTAATTTTTAACGAAATGATTGAGATGCAAAAAGATTATCTTCCAAAATTTAAATAATCACAATAATCACAAAATAGGGAAATACTTTTTGCAGCCTCTTTTAAAGAAAAGAAGTAAAGAACACGGTTTTTATGTAAATTTTTCTTAATACCATTAAATTTTTTTGCCAATTCAATAGAATCTGCAATGCTAGGCAGGCAAAAAGCAAATGGTTTTGAAATTCTTTTTTGAATTTTAATCATTCTATTGAAAACATGTCGATACAAATGATCTGGCCATAAGGGGACGATCACGATATCAATATTGGGGTCGTCAACTACAATCTCTATACAATCTGCAAAAATATCTAAAATAAACCCGGAAGCCCCTAAGTCTATCGGATTCTTGATATTCACATTAACATCTGGCAGAATATTTGCAATTTTTTCTTGAGACCTCGGTGTTAACATAGGAACCTTTAGATTGTGAAATGCAAATAAATCAGTAACATTTACCGACGATCCACCACCAGGGGTGATAATTCCTACATTTCTTCCATTAGGAAGATGATTTGAGAATAATAATTCTATAGTTTTTATTATATTCCAAAATTCATCATTATTTTTTACTAAGATTGCCCCTGTTTGCTTTGCCATTGAATCCCATAATTTTTGATTTGAAGCTATAGCTCCTGTATGTGAAAAGGCCGCATGAGAACCATCTTCTGTAAATCCACCTTTCCAAATTATAACTGGTTTAGTTTTGGTTGTCTTTCTCAATTCCAAATAAAATTCATGACCATTTGCGGATCCAAAAGATTCTAAATATATAGCAATTACTTTTGTTTTAATATCTCTACGGAAATGCCTTAAGAAATCTAAACAGTTTAAATCTATCTGATTACCGAATGAAATACCATATCGAAATCTAAGATCACGTTTGAAACCCACATCAACTAATTGAGTGAGGTGCCCTCCAGATTGGCTCATAAAAGAAACTGAGCCAGGAACTCCAAATGGAGTAGAAAAAGTAAATGCCATCCCCGTTTCTCCATTAAAAGGTCCTAAACAATTGGGGCCGATAACTCTTGTATCAGTTCCTTTAATTATCTCCACTATTTCCCTTTCTAATTTTTTTCTCTCAGGATCTCCTGTCTCAGAAAATCCAGAGGAAAAAATTATCACCCAAGGAATTCTTTTATCAACGCATTCTTTCATTATTTTTGGGATATATTTTGTCTTTGTGGAAATATAAGCCGTATCAACAGGATATGGAACATCTAGAACAGAAGGATAACATTTCCAATCAAGAATTTTTTCACTTCTTGGGTTAATTGGATAAAAAGTTTCTGACCATTGAGAGTTTTTAAAAGATCTCAAAAAAAGCATAGATCCAAGAGCTGATTTTTCTGAAGCTCCAATAAAAGCTATATGTTTAGGATGGAATAAAGTATCAAATTCGTCAAAGTCTTGTTGATCATCAACCATTGTGTAAGAAAAAATTAGAAATCTTTTATGTCTTTTGATTTTGAATTAATGCTGTTAATATTAATCTTATATAAATCATATTTGAATACTATTTAAAAATAGAAAAGATAAAAAAAAATAAAGAAATCCGAAATTATATATATTAAATTTTAATTTCTACTTCTTTTTTTTAGATTGAACGTAAGATTAATTTTTAATATTAATTATTTTTAATTTAGAAATAAGTATGAACAAGAAAAAAATTCTGGTTTTAGGTTCTATTGCATATGATCATATTATGGATTTCGATAAAAACTTCCTAGATGCTGTTAGTATTGATGTAGAGAATCGAAAATATCAATCAGTTGTAACTGCCAGTTCTAGAGTTTGTCAATTCGGAGGGACTGCAGGCAATATTTCTTATCACATTAGTAAATTGGGTGTTCATTGTGATATATATGGTTCCGTCGGAAAGGACTTTATAAGCCTAGGTTATAAACAGCATTTAGATAAATTTGATAATATAAATCAAATTCTTGAAATATACGATGACTTATACACTGCAGCATGTTTTGTGGTAAATGATAATTCAAAAAATCAAATGATAACTTTTCATGGCGGAGCTCTCAATAAAAATGTTGATTTTTCACTAAAATCTAAAATTAAAGATCCTAACGACTACTTTTTTGCTATCAATTCAGTTCAGAATGTTCCTGCTATGGTTCATTTTGCAGAAGAATTAGAAGAATTAAATATACCTTTCATGTTTGATCCCGGACAAGTCCTTCCATTGTTTTCTTCTGTGGATTTGATCAGGATCATTAGGAAAGCTAAAATTTTAATTTCTAATGAAAATGAATTTGATATTATAAAAGAAAAAACTCAATTATCTGAAGAAGAACTTTTTGATTTGGTACCAATTGTAATAATAACAAAAGGTGAAAAAGGTTCACTTGTACATTCTAAGGAGCAAAACATTAATTATGTAATTCCTTGTGCTCATGTTGATAAAGTTATTGATCCAACGGGAGCAGGAGATGGCTATCGTTCTGGTTTTTTATCAGGATTAGTCAAGGGAATGTCTTTAGAAGATGCTTGTAAATTAGGATCCGTTATCGGTTCTTTTATTGTTCAATCAATGGGGGGTCAATCTCAAGTATATACTCTTGAAGATGTTAAAACCAAATTTAAAGAAACCTATGGATATATTCCAAAAGAATTAGATTAACTTATAGAGGATTTTTTTTAAATTTAATTTATCTTAATATTTTCCTATTTTGACGTGATACTCTCCCGTTTTTCAATGTAACTATCCCATTTTTCTGATTCCTTTAATTTCTTTTTAATCTTTAAATCTTTTTCAGTTTTTATAAATTTATTTTCTTTATATTTTTTTGCTGGAATCCCTATATAAACCCAACCTTCTTCTAATTCTTGGTCAACCATAGTATAAGAAAATGCAGAAAGGATACAATCTTTTCCAATAATTGTTCCGGGTGAAATGACTGAATGCGAGCCAATGATTACATTGTCTCCTATTTTGACTTTTTTAATGATTAAAT